>NZ_JABUZE010000002.1:0-741 GCF_014897805.1 Halomonas sp. 3F2F | reverse complement strand
AACCCCTTTCAAAAATTCAAGATAATGACAATAATCTTGAATTTTAAGGAATAAGCGTGAAAATATCACGCTTATAGGCTAGAATGAGGGTGTCAGAACTACCTGGGAAACCTGGCTATGGCCCTGCGCAAAATCAGCGACCTCAAACCCGTCTTTAGCGGCGATAACGTTACCGAGTGGCAGTCCCCCAGCGGCACCCGCTACCGCTACGAGCGTGATCGGTGTGCCGTAGGGCAGGAAATGGGCCCCGGCACTGAGGCATACGATTGGCACGTGCTGGCTAAAAATAACCTGACCCATGCCAAGCGCAAGGTGTTTGAGCTGATCAACCTGGATGAATTCTGATGCCTCGCCCAAGAGCTATAAAGGCCGCCGAGGCGCCGCTGTGGCTGGCGGTGCTGCTGGGCTATTCGTTTGGCGATAAAGGCGCTCAGCGGGCCGCACGGCTCGATTTAGTGGGTATTGCACACGATGCCACGGCCTACCCTGGCGATATCCCCGGTTGGCGGCTTGCGGAGCTACTGCTGCGCTGGGCAGAACTGTATGTGTCGGCAGAGGATTGGAGACGCCTGCAAGCCCGTGTGAGAAAGCAACGCCGACAGTAGCTATGTGTTAACTCTCTCCATTTTTATCATGCCTGGTAATCTTTAATTTGCCGTCTTTTGGCGCTGGTTAGGGCGTTGTTTGCGGTATATGATATACGTGTATAGCACCTTCCAGGAGAAGCCATCATGTTGGCCA
>NZ_JABUZE010000076.1:0-156516 GCF_014897805.1 Halomonas sp. 3F2F | reverse complement strand
TAAATCGAGTTATCCGTTGCCAGCACCGTGCGGTTGGCATAGTCCGGGGCAATCTCGCCTTCGAAGCCACGGGCGCGCAAGGCGTCGAGGAAACGCACGTAATGAGTGCTTAGGCGTTTAAACGGGGCCGTACGAGAATCCAAAGATGCAATCATAGTTGATCAAGCCGTCACTGCTGGGAGCGGATAGGGGATACGCTACTTTACCGCAGCTACCGCGGCTCTGCATCTTGATGGCGCGTCTTATGCGCTGCCAAGCGCCTCTTTCACCAGCGCTGCGCTGGTCGCGTTCATGGGTAGTGCCAGAGCAAGTGCATGTGCTTGGGGGGACATCTTGCCCCAGGTTTTTTGCACAATACGCACCATATGGTCGTGCTCGACTTTGCGGGAGAAATCCGCGAAGTAATTTTCCAAGAACACCAGGCAGGCGCAATCTTCCAGCGCTTGCACATCGGCATCGCGGCCAAGACCTTTCTTACGGATAATCGTTGCGGTTCGTTCGGCGTCTGCAGCGCTATAGCCAGCGTCACGCATCAGTTGGGCAGTGGTATCGCCCGCGCGCTCACCTTGGTCGCGGCGCCAGGTTAAATAGCCTATGCGTCCTTCAGGGTAATCGCTGCGCGGCACAAGCCAGCGCTGGAGATGTTGGGCGCGGACTGCCAAACGCAGTAGTTCGGCAGGGGCAGACTGCAACTGTGCTAACCAATGGCTCATACGCTGGGCGTAGGCAAGTTCCTGGGGCAGGGGTGTGCCATCGGCAAGGGTGGTTTGGCGCGGATCTTGGGCGTGAAGCGCATCAATGGCCGTTAGAGTTTGTTCAAACGCAGAGGGCATAAGAGCTCGCATGATTAGGGAAGATTAACGACATGCTAGCAGGTTAGCGCCAGGCCATGAAAAAAGCGCCCGCTGCACAAAGGCAGCAAGCGCTAAAGTAACATTCATAAAGAAGTCTATGCGCGGTTGTTGTTATAAACCTCTTCGTTTAGTTCGCCTTCGCTTTTACCCACCAGGGTCGTGACCATCAAATCACCCGCCACGTTTACGCTGGTGCGGGCCATATCCAGAATACGGTCGATACCGGCAACCACCGCAATCGCTTCCAGAGGAAGGCCAATTTGTGCCATTACAATCGACAGCATTATAAGACCCGCGCCGGGAACGCCCGCGGTGCCAATTGAGGCCAGCGTGCCGGTGGCCACAATCATGCCGTAATCCATCATGGTTAGATCGGTGCCGGTCATTTGGGCAATAAACAGCACGACTACGCCTTGGTAAAGCGCTGTGCCATCCATGTTAATCGTCGCGCCCACGGGTAGCACAAAGCCAGAAACGCCCTCTGAAATCCCTAGGTTTTTTTGCGCGCAGCGAATCGACACCGGTAGCGTGCCAGCAGACGAGGCAGAGGAGAACGCCACCACAATGGCATCCAAGCTGCCTTTCAGGTAGCGCACAGGGTTCAAGCGGCCAAGTAGTGAAATAAACCCAGAGTAAATTACCAACACATGCAGAATGCAGGCGAGATATACCACGCCAATCAGCTTGGCCAGCGGCAGCAGGATTTCTAAGCCGTATTGGCCTGAAACATGGGCGATTAAGCCAAATACACCAAAGGGTGCAAAGGCCATCACAATGCCGGTGAGCTTGTACATTGCTTCAGCAAAGCTATCGAAAACCTTCATAACCGGCTCGCCTTTTTCGCCAATCAGCGTTAGCGAAATACCTAAGCCAATGGCAAATACAATGATCTGCATAATGTTGCCATTAGCCAGAGCATCGAGAGGGTTGCGCGGCACCAAGTTAACCAGAATAGAAATCAGAGAGGGGGCTTCGTTTGCAGTCACTTCTGTATCGAAGCTTAAATCGACGCCTACCCCTGGCTGTAACAAGGTGGAAAGCAGTAGACCGATGCTGATCGCAAAGGCCGTCGTCACCAAATACAAGGTAATAGTACGCGCACCAATGCGACCCATTTTTTGCGGGTCACGCATTGAGGTAATACCGACTACTAGCGTTGAGAACACAAGCGGTACAATCAGCATCATTATGGCATTAATGAAAATATCGCCGAGCGGCTTAAAGACACTGGCGGTTTCACCTAGTAACGCACCGGCTAATATCCCCAGTGCCAACCCCGCCAAAATTTTTTTCCACAGCGCGATTTTACTCCACCAAGAAAACTTTCCCTTTTTTGCTGTTTCCTGCACTACGTTTCTCCTGTTTAACATCCATTATTAGTGATTCGCGCTGCAAATCGGCGGGCACTCTATCACTTTGGGCTAGTGAGCCAAGGTTTTTATGCCGATTGGTAATAGCGTATGCGTTTGATTCGAAAGTTCGATGCTGCTCAGTCACAGGCATGCCATGCGCACTCGAGGTTTGGAGTTCACGCTACGGCTATTTTGGAGCACAACAATCAGAAGTCGTGGTGGTTTAATTCGAGCCCAAAAGGATTAAATATTGCGTTCGTTTTGACGTACGTACTGCATGGCGTACAATTTATGTAATGCGGGATAAATTAGAGGTGTGTTATGACCGGAATATCTGTAACAGAGGCACGCAGTAACCTTTATCGGTTGATTGATGAGACTGCAGAATCTCATCAGCCAATTATCATTATGGGCAAGCGGAATAAAGCCGTTTTGGTGGCGGAAGAGGACTGGTCTGCCATTCAGGAGACGCTTTTCCTGCTTTCTGTGCCAGGGATGCGAGAGTCTGTTCGTGAGGGAATGGAGACCCCTGCAGATGAGTGTGATGAGGAGTTGGACTGGTGACATGGACGTTGGTTTACACCAAACACGCTCAGAAAGATGCGAAGAAGTTAGCTTCCAGTGGCTTGAAGCCAAAGGCGCAGGAGCTGCTGGCACTAATCGCAGAAGATCCGTATCGGAAACCGCCTCCGTTTGAGAAACTCATCGGTGATCTTGCGGGGGCTTATTCACGGCGTATCAATATTCAGCATCGTTTGGTTTACCAAGTGCTTGAAGACGAAGGGGTAATTAAAGTGCTCCGGCTTTGGAGCCACTACGAATAGTGTATAACCAGTTGCTGCTGCCGAATATCAAGTAGAACAACGATGAATGCAATACGGTTAGTCAAAAGCATCACTCCCCATTAAGGCAGCCATAGCTCCCCGCCGTGCTTTTGCCTACAATAGGCCTCTTTCATCACGGGCGATGTACGCCGTGTTCCACTGATTTCAGGCCAAGGGATAACTCATGCTCGATCCGAAACTGCTGCGCGGTGATCTTGATGCGGCTGCGCAACAACTGGCCCGGCGGGGCTTCGAACTTGATAAAGCGGCACTGCAAGCGCTGGAATCGCGCCGTCGTGAGTTGCAAACCCAGACCGAGCAGCTGCAAAACGAGCGCAATATGCGTTCAAAAGCGATTGGTAAGGCGAAGGCTAGCGGTGAAGATATTCAGCCGTTGCTGGATGAAGTGAGCGATTTAGGCGAGCGCCTGGATAAAGCCAAGAAAGAACTGGCTGAGGTGCAGGAAGAGTGGGATGACGCTATCAGTGGTATTCCCAATCTTCCTCATGAAAGCGTGCCTGAAGGCAAAAGCGAAGACGATAATGTTGAGCTTCACCGCTGGGGTACGCCGCGTGAGTTTGATTTTGAGGTGCTGGATCACGTCGATCTTGGTAAGAAATCGGGTTATCTCGACTTTGAACTGGCGGCTAAGCTGACCGGCGCTCGCTTTGCGGTAATGCGTGGGCCGATTGCGCGTCTGCATCGGGCACTGGCGCAATTTATGCTGGATACGCAAACTCAGCAGCATGGTTACGAAGAGTGCTATGTGCCGTATATGGTGAATCGCGATTCGCTGATGGGTACCGGCCAACTGCCAAAATTTGGCGAAGATCTGTTTAAACTTAACGACGAACGGGAATACCATCTAATTCCGACGTCGGAAGTGCCACTAACTAACTTTGTGCGTGATGAGATTGTCGATCAGGCGGCGTTGCCAATGAAGTTGACTGCCCACACGCCTTGTTTCCGCAGCGAAGCCGGTTCTCATGGGCGCGATACCCGCGGCATGATCCGTCAGCATCAGTTCGATAAAGTCGAAATGGTGCAGATTGTTGAGCCAGATAAGAGCTATGAAGCACTGGAAGAGATGCGTGGCCATGCTGAAGCAATTCTGCAGGCGCTGGAGTTGCCTTACCGCGTAGTGACGCTGTGTACCGGCGATATGGGCTTTGGGGCGGCGAAGACCTACGATTTGGAAGTTTGGTTGCCTAGCCAAGAAACGTATCGGGAAATTTCTTCAGTCTCTAATTGCGAAGATTTCCAGGCGCGGCGCATGCAAGCCCGCTTCCGCCACCCAGACGCGAAAAAGCCACAGTTGCTGCATACGCTGAATGGTTCAGGCCTAGCGGTGGGGCGTTGCCTGCTGGCGGTGCTTGAAAACCACCAGCAGGCAGATGGCTCTATTACTGTTCCTGCGCCTCTGCAACCCTACCTGGGCGGCCTTGAGCGTCTTGCCCTCTAATTGCCCACTCGACGTTGACCTCGGCATCGATACGAATGGTGCCGGGGCGATAGTCGCTAGCGGAACCACTGCCCATGGCATCGCTCTCAGCGCGCATGGCCATCATGCGGGGCTGGAAGATGGGCGTTTGGGCTTCTTCAATGCGCTGTACTTGGCCAAGCCTTACGCCTAGGGTACTGGCCATTAAGTCCGCTTTATGGCGGGCTTTTTCTAGCGCTTTAGTAAGTGCTTCATCGGTAGCGGCGTCGCGGTCTTGAAGATCAAACTGAACGCCGTCCAGCGTGTTCACGCCAGCACTTATCATTGCGTCAAACACCTCGCCCAATTGATCTATATCGGTAAGCTCAATATTGAAGGGGCGCTCTAAGCGGGTGCGCATTAACGTTTCTTGTTCACCATCATCGTTGCGCGGCCCTGCGACGTGCTCAGGATAGACATTGAGTGACCCTGCATTGATGGCGCGTTGCTCAATGCCGATCTCTTCCATGGCTTTAATTAGCTCACTGGCACGATTTTCAAGCCGCGCGCGTGCGTCGCTCAGCTCGCCACTGTCGGTATCTTCCAGCGTGGAAACCGCTGGGGTGTTTTCCCACAGCCGTGCAGACAGAGTGGCTTTGTCGGGCTCTACTTCCACCCATGATTGGGCTTGAACATGTAAGCTGGGCGGGGTGGGGGGCGCAGCGTGAGCCGTAGACGTTGCCAGAAGGGCGAGAAGTGCGCTGCCAAGCACGCCGTAGCGCAAGCGTTTTAGATGTGGTGTTGCTGGATTCATAGGTCACTTCCTTACTGATCGAGACAATGATTAATGTTAACTAATTTATACTGTGACGCTGCTTGGAAGGGCAAAGCGCAATAAAGTTCACTGGCTAAGAGTCGATGCAAAGCAATTGCTTAATGTTGTCATGGTTTGTGCAATATTGCGCGAGCGGCCATGATATGTGGATAACACGCTAAGGAAAGGGCAATGTCGAAATTATCGGATGAGGATTATCGTAGTATCCCTTTAAATGCGACCCTGGCGCTTGCCGCACTCGTTGTTATTGTGGCGGGTATGAAGGCTGGGGCGGATCTTCTGGTTCCTCTGTTACTGTCAGTCTTTATTGCTGTTGTATGTACGTCGCCTGTGCAGTGGCTGCACCGCTGTGGCCTCAGCAGGGGAGCCTCTGCTTTTTTAACATTGATGGTGCTGCTGGGTTTTATTTCCTTAATTGGCTTGCTGGTGGTCAACAGCTTTAGCACCTTTGTTCAGGTGCTACCGGATATCGAGTCGCGTTTGTATGAGCATTATTGGGATTTGTTGAACGCGCTCTCTAACCGTGGGCTAGCCATTAATCCTGATCAGCTCAGCAATATGCTTGCTATGGAAGACGATGGGTCGTGGGTGACAACGTTGCTAGGCGAACTTGGCAATCTCTTTATGCAAGGCAGTATTATCGGGCTGTTAGTTATTTTCATGCTGTTTGAAACGCTTAACTTCCGAGATAAAGTGTCCCGCGCTCTTGAGAACCCAGCGCCAAGCCTAAAGCGGTTTAGCGAGTTTAGTTTAACGCTGAAGCGCTACCTGGCAGTGAAGACCGTTATTAGCTTGGCCACCGGGGCGCTGGTATGGCTCTCTTGCTTAATAGTGGGAGTGGAGTTCCCGTTGCTGTGGGGGGGTGTTGGCTTTTGCCCTTAACTTTATTCCTAATATCGGCTCGGCCTTGGCGGCGATTCCTCCCGTACTGCTATTGCTGGTATCCCAAGATGGCGGAGTATTGCAGGCGCTGTTACTCGCATCTGCCTATTTGGTGATTAATTTCGTTTTGGGTAACTTGGTTGAGCCGCGAGTGATGGGGCAAGCATTGGGGCTATCAACATTTGTGGCGTTTCTTTCGTTGGTTGTGTGGGGGTGGATCTTTGGTGCTGCGGGGATGTTGTTGTCGGTCGTATTGACGATGACATTAAAAATCGCCTTGGATAGCCATCCTCAGACTCGCTGGATTGCTCATTTACTGGGGCCGGGAGGGCAGCGTCGAACGCGTCTTGGCGATGCACGCCGTCCACCTTGGAAGCGTCGAGAGTAGAAGGAGGCGTTTGAGATGGGAAGTGCAGGAAGTTACCGCTGGCAGTGCCAGCGGTAACGTTAGCGCGAGTTAGGCATTTTGATCGATAAATTGGGTCAGCTGGGACTTAGACTGTGCACCTACCAGCGATGCCACTTTCGTACCGGACTTAAATAGCATCACTGTCGGAACGCCGCGCACGCCTTGTTCTGCAGCAATTTCAGGCGCATCGTCAACGTTCACGCTAACCACTTTCAGATTATCACCACGTTCGGCAGCAACTTCATCAACCACAGGTGCCATTACTTTACAGGGACCGCACCAGGGGGCCCAAAACTTCAGTAGGACTGGCTGTTCGGCGTTGAGGACTTCTTGCTCAAAATTGGCGTTGGTGACATCAACATTGTTAGCCATCTGTTTCTCCCGTTTGCGTTGCTCTTGCTGTTTCGTTGCCTCAAATGGAGCAACGGTCATTACGCGTTTTACTAGCGCACTTTCACCGCGCCAAGTTGGCAGATGTTAGCGGGCGCAGAAGGTGCTGGCAAATTTCCTATGACGTTTCGACAGCCATTATGAAAAATTAAGGGGTGTTCGTGACGGCTATTTTTTATACTATAAGTGAATTATAAGATGATTTTTTATTCAAAATTGTATGTATGAGGCGTGTCGCCCCCACGTATTGCACCTTTGAGTGCTTCGTGGGTGGTGCAAGTTAGCAGCGGCGCGAGGATGCGCTTCAACGTGCTTCCTGCATAGATAATAAGGTGAGGATATGAAGCTACAGCAACTTCGCTATATCTGGGAAGTCAATCGACACAACCTGAATGTGTCAGCCACCGCGCAGAGTTTGTTTACCTCGCAGCCGGGTATTTCCAAGCAGATACGCTTGCTTGAAGATGAGCTAGGTGTGGAGATTTTTGCACGTAGCGGAAAGCACCTTACCCGCGTAACGCCTGCAGGGCTGTCTATCATTGAGTTGGCAGGTCAGGTGTTGAAGCTGACCGAAAACATCAAACAAGTCGCCCAAGAGCACAGTGACGAGCGCCGGGGGAGTTTGTCGATTGCTACTACTCATACTCAGGCGCGCTATGCACTACCTCCTATCATCAGCGAGTTTACCCTCAAGTATCCTGATGTTGCCCTACATATGCAGCAGGGCACACCCAAGCAAATCGCTCAGATGGTTAGCGAAGGTCAGGCCGATTTTGCAATTGCCACTGAATCGCTAGAGCTATTCACCGACTTGGTGTTGTTACCTTGCTACCGCTGGAATCGCTGCGCTTTAGTACCTAAAGACCACCCCCTGGCATCGATAGACAAGCCGCTGACGCTTCAAGCGTTGGCCGAACATCCTCTCGTTACTTATGTGTTTGGGTTTACCGGCCGCTCGCAGTTAGATGATGCGTTTAAAGCACAGGGACTTACGCCCAATGTGGTGTTAACGGCCGCTGATGCTGATGTGATTAAAACCTATGTGCGACTGGGCATGGGGGTTGGTATTGTCGCCCAAATGGCGGTTGATCCGGTGCTAGATGAGGATTTGGTCGCATTGGACGCCAGCCATCTCTTCGCGAGTTCTACGACTAAGATTGGAATTCGCCGTGGCACCTTTATGCGCGGCTATATGTACGATTTCCTCGTACGCTTTGCACCTCATCTCACCCGAGACTTGGTAGACGAAGCCTTGTTGGCTGGCCCACGTTTTGAGCATGAGCTGTTTGAGGGAGTAGAGCTTCCTGAGCATTAGGAGCATCGGGTAGTGGGTGAATAGCGCTTGACGTGGGTGTCTGGGCGCTATTCACCGTTCTCTGCCTAATCAGTGCTGTAAGTGCAGGCCACACTCACGTTTGTCTTCTACCTTGGTGGGGTCGAAGTAGTCAAAGTTGTTGGGCAGGTCGTGTGCCTCAAGATAGTAGTACATATCTTTTGCAGTCCACTGCAGCAGCGGGGCAATTTTTAATAAGCCATCGCTGTTACGGCTGGCAGGCTGCATTTTAGCCCGCTCTGGGGTGTCCTCTGCCCGCAGGGCGGTGAACCAGACATCCGGCTGCATTTCCCGCAGGGCACGCTCAAACGGCTCAATCTTTACTTCTTGAGTGAAGGCTGCGTGACGTGGGTCGTCAATGCTGGGCATTGCCCCCTCTAGCGCTTCACGGTGAGCACGGGTTCGCTGCGGAATAAAGCTGACCATGTTTAGGTTCAGCCGCTGGATTAAGGCATCGGCGAATTGGTAAGTGGCCTCAGTGTTATAGCCACTATCCATCCATACGATGGGGATGTCTGGACGTGCCTGAGTGACCATATGCAGAATCACCGCCTCAAACGGCCGGAAATTGGTCGTGCAAATAGGACGCTCGCCTTGGCTAAGCGCCCACTTGATAAGCTCTTGGGGATTATTGGCAAAATCACGGTTAATGCTGTCAAGCGCTGAAGACATGCTGCCTCCTGTCATAAGGTCGAGTATGACACTAGGCTATCAAAGAGGAGGGGCTTAGCCCCAATACCGTTTGGTTTGGCTTTTATATTCCTTTTTGATGTAAGAATTTTGTTATTTATTCCAAGGCGCCGATTAGATGGCGGATTTTATCCAGCGTTTCTGTGTACTCCTCGTCTGCTCTAGAGTCGGCGACTAATCCTCCGCCGCCCCAAACATTTAGCTTGCCTGCATCTGCCACCATGGTGCGTATCGCAATTGATGTGTCCATGCTGCCCCGTTTATCAATGTACCCCAGGCTTCCGCAATAGACACTGCGTTGGCAAGGCTCCAACTCGTCGATAATTTGCATGGCGCGTATTTTAGGCGCGCCAGTAATAGAGCCGCCAGGAAACGCTGCTGTCAGCAGAGATAGCGGTGAGCGATGTTTGGCGAGCTGACCTTGAACCACGCTTACCAGGTGATGCACGTTGGGGTAGCTCTCTAACTGACATAGCTGCGGTACACGAATAGACCCAGGAGCGCATACGCGTCCCAAGTCATTGCGCAGCAAGTCAACAATCATGACATTTTCCGCGCGGTCTTTCGTGCTGCTTAATAGCTGTTCCGCTAGAGTGATATCCTCCTCCGGCGACTTACCTCGTGGTCGCGTGCCTTTGATTGGGCGCGTTTCCACTCGCCCGTCTTTACACTGGATAAAGCGTTCGGGGGAAAGCGAGAGTACCGCCTGGTTTTTCCATGCCATAAAGCCTGAGAAGGGCGTTGGCGTTGCCTTGCGAAGGCGTAGATAAGCCTGCCATTCATCGCCTTCATAGCTCGCTGTAAACCGCTGAGCAAGGTTAATTTGATAGCAGTCGCCGGCGCGAATGTAGTGCTGAACAGTGTTAAAACGTTCAGTGTAATCCGCTTGGCTTAGCTCGCCATGAAAGGGGCTGGTTAAGTGAAAGTCTTTAGCAACACTGGTAGGTGGCTGAGCTAGCCATTTCATGACCTGCTGTTGGCGAGTTGCTGTTGCAATGAGCCATGTTGCCTGCTTTTCGTGATCAAAGGTAATGCACCAGTCGTAAAGCCCCAAACGTGCCAATGGCAGATTAGTAACATTGGGGTGGCGGCTGGAAATCGCGAGGTTATTACGTCCTAGGTCATAACTCCAATAACCCATCAGGCCGCCTAAAAAAGGCAGCTCGCTGGGGAAATCTGTGCTGGGTAGCTGTTCAAGCATCCATTGCTGCTGGGCGGTCATATCTCCAGCGAGTGCCGAGGGAAGGTCCAGCTGCGTTGAAGTGAAGTTAGTTTGTCCATCAGGCATGACTTCTAGCGTAGCTAACGGATCACTGCTGATAATGTCGTAGCGCCCGTTTGCTGATGGGCGGCCGCTATCAAGTAATACCGCACCATGACGCTTTCGCAGGTGAGCAAAGATCTCCAGGGGAGTAGGAGAGTAGGGCAGGGCTTTAATGGTCAACGCCGATGTCATGGAGCAAACGCCAGGCCGATGGAAGGCATCGCATTCTAGAGGTCGTTAATAGATGACACCAGTGTTAACCACTGACGCCTTTCTCACGGTAGGTTAAACACGGTTAACGGAAAGAGCATGATTGTTGACATTAACCCAAGAATAAATGGCTGGGTTACACGAAAGGTGAATAAAATCGACCATTTTGACTAGTTGACGGCACAAATATGGCGGGCTAAAGTTCTCCTACCTCATAATTGTCGACAATTAGCCATGACCTCACTTGCTACTCTTTCTCGTTCTAAAGCTGATTCGCCCAGTGATCAGACCTCGCCAGAAGTCCGAACGCTGGCTGAGCGGGTCTTTCACCAGCTTCAAGACGCTATCGTACGTGGAGAGCTGGCGCCGGGCAGCAAAATTACCGAGCCGGGGCTTTCTAAAACGTACGGTATCTCTCGCGGTCCGCTGCGCGAAGCCATGCGGCGTTTAGAAGCGCACCGTTTAATTGAGCGTGTTCCTCACGTTGGCGCTCGCGTTGTCAAGCTCTCTATGAAAGAGCTGCTTGAGCTGTTTGATGTGCGCGAAGCGCTTGAGAGCATGGCAGCCCGCTTGGCTGCTGAGCATATGTCTGCCGAGGAGATTAAAGGGCTGCGTGAGGTGTTGGCCCTTCACGAAGGCCAGGCAGATCTCAAGCGTGGCGAAGCTTACTATCAGCGCGAAGGCGATCTCGACTTCCACTATCGCATTGTTCAAGGCAGCCATAACAAAATGCTGATGAACCTGCTTTGCGATGATCTCTACTACTTAGTGCGTCTTTACCGTACCCAGTTCAGCGCCAGCGGTAAGCGGCCCCAGCTCGCCTTTGTCGAGCACCATCGTATTGTAGATGCCATTGAAGCCGGAGATGCCGAGCTAGCGGAGTTGCTGATGCGCCGCCACGTTAGCGCTTCCCGAGCCAACGTCGCCGACCGTTACGCTGCTGTTCTTGAACAACAATCAACGTCATCAGCGGATTAGTTCGTTATGCCTATCCGCCAAGCCTTTTAAAGGAGCAATGCCAATGTCCACTTCATCTACTCTCACGCCAGGTGCTCGCTTTCGTGCTGCGCTAGACGCGAACCGCCCTTTACCGATTCTAGGCACGATTAACGCGTATACCGCGATGATGGCCGAGCGAGTAGGCCACCAAGCGATTTATCTGTCGGGCGGCGGCGTGGCTAACGCGTCTTTTGGCTTGCCGGACTTGGGTATGACCAGCATGAACGACGTGGTGGAAGATGCACATCGTATCTGTGGCGCTACCGATCTTCCGCTGCTGGTAGATATCGATACGGGCTGGGGCGGTGCTTTTAATATTTCGCGTACCGTTAAAGAGATGCAGCGCGCAGGCGTTGCTGCGGTTCATCTGGAAGACCAAGTGGCTCAAAAGCGCTGCGGCCACCGCCCGAATAAAGCCATTGTGTCCCAGCAGGAAATGGTTGACCGCATCAAAGCCGCGGCAGATGCCAAGCTTGATCCCGATTTCTATCTGATTGCGCGTACCGATGCGTTCCAGAAAGAGGGCTTAGACGCCGCTATCGAGCGTGCTAATGCCTGTGTGGAGGCGGGTGCGGATGCAATCTTCGCCGAAGCCGTGCACACCCTGGATGATTATCGTGCGTTCTGTTCGCGCGTGAATGCGCCAATACTGGCCAACATCACTGAGTTTGGCGCAACGCCGCTGTTCTCTCAGCAGGAGCTGGGCGAGGTGGGGTGTCGCATGGTGCTCTATCCGCTATCGGCCTTCCGCGCTATGAATGCTGCCGCATTGAAGGTGTATCAGAGCATTTTAGATAACGGTCATCAAAAAGAGGTGGTCGATACCATGCAGACTCGCGATGAGCTGTACGACTTTTTAAATTATCACGATTTCGAGCAAAAGCTCGACGCGCTATTTGCTGAGCAGAAAGACGCTTAATAGCCGTTAACATTATCAATACTAAAACATATAAAAAGAGCTAACAGGAGACACGACATGGCTGACAAACCGCAAAACAGCGCAGGACTCCGTGGTCAAAGCGCCGGTACTACAGCGCTGTGTACGGTGGGTAAAACGGGTTCCGGATTAACCTACCGTGGTTTTGATATCAAAGAGCTGGCCGAGAAGGCGAAGTTTGAAGAAGTCGCGTATTTATTACTGAAAGGCAAGCTGCCCAATCAAGCCGAGCTTGATAGTTACATTACCAAGCTGAAGGGGCTGCGTGGCTTACCCGATGCTTTGAAAACCGTACTGGAGCAAATTCCCAAAGATGCGCACCCGATGGATGTTATGCGCACCGGTACCTCCATGCTGGGTAACCTGGAGACAGAAGAGAGCTTTGACCAGCAGCAGGATGTTTCTGATCGGCTGTTAGCGGTACTGCCCTCGATTATTTGCTACTGGTACCGCTTTAGCCATGACGGCGTTCGCATTGATACTGAAACTGACGATGCCTCGGTAGGCGGTCACTTCTTGCATATGCTGCGTGGCGAGCCCGCTTCTGAGTTGCATGCGCGGGTTATGAACGTATCGCTGATTCTATACGCCGAGCATGAGTTCAATGCGTCAACGTTCACGGCGCGGGTTTGCGCCTCGACGCTTTCCGATATGCACTCCTGTGTTACCGGCGCGATTGGTTCGTTGCGTGGCCCGCTACATGGCGGTGCTAACGAAGCGGCCATGGCGATGATCGAGAACTGGGCGTCACCGGAAGAAGCTGAGCGTGAAATGCTTGGTATGCTTGAGCGCAAAGAGAAAATCATGGGCTTTGGCCATGCCATTTATCGCGAGTCTGACCCGCGTAATGAAATTATCAAAGAGTGGTCGAAGAAACTTTCTGAAGACGTTGGCGACAGCGTGCTTTACCCCGTTTCTGTGCGCTGTGAAGAAGTTATGTGGCGCGAGAAGAAGCTTTTCTGCAATGCGGACTTCTTCCATGCCAGTGCTTACCACTTCATGGATATTCCGACCAAACTGTTCACGCCAATCTTCGTCATGTCCCGTTTAACGGGATGGGCAGCGCATGTGTTTGAGCAGCGCGCCAATAACCGCATTATTCGCCCCAGCGCCGACTACACTGGTCCTGAGAAGAGCGAGTGGGTGCCCATCGAAGCGCGTGACTAACCCTTAACGGGCCGTGATTAAGTGAGAGGCATTATGAACACGAATTATCGTAAGCCGCTGCCAGGCGTGACGGCAGAGGGTGCTCCGGTAGATTACTTCGACGCGCATCAAGCCGTTGAAGATATCAAGCCCGGCGCCTACGCGACGCTGCCCTACACGTCCAGAGTGTTGGCTGAGCAGTTGGTACGCCGCTGCGATCCAGCGCTGTTAACCGATGCACTGAAACAGCTCATCGAGCGCAAGCAAGATTTGGATTTTCCTTGGTACCCGGCACGCGTTGTATGCCATGACATCCTGGGGCAGACCGCGTTAGTCGACCTTGCTGGCCTAAGGGATGCCATCGCTGAGAAGGGCGGTGATCCGGCTAAAGTGAATCCTGTGGTGCCTACACAGCTGATTGTTGACCACTCATTGGCCGTTGAACACGCTGGGTTTGAGAAAGACGCGTTCGAAAAAAACCGCCAGGTGGAAGATCGCCGTAACGATGACCGCTTCCACTTCATTAACTGGACCAAAGTGGCTTTTGAGAACGTTGATGTTATTCCTCCGGGCAACGGCATTATGCACCAGATCAATCTGGAGAAAATGTCGCCGGTAGTGCAGTGCCGCCCTGATGAACAAGGAGTGCGTGTTGCTTACCCAGATACCTGTGTGGGTACCGATAGCCACACGCCGATGGTCGATGCGCTGGGTGTTATTTCCGTTGGTGTGGGTGGTCTTGAAGCCGAAAGTGTGATGCTGGGCCGTGCTTCGATGATGCGCCTGCCGGATATCGTTGGTGTAGAACTCTCTGGCAAGCTGCAGCCAGGTATTACCAGCACCGATATGGTGTTGGCGATTACCGAGTTTCTACGCAAAGAGCGTGTAGTCGGTGCCTACCTGGAGTTTTACGGAGAAGGTGCCGACGCGTTAACCGTAGGCGACCGGGCGACCATTTCCAACATGACGCCAGAGTACGGCGCCACGGCGGCGATGTTCTACATCGACAACCAAACCGTTGATTACCTCAAGCTTACGGGTCGTGAGGATGAGCAGGTTGCTCTGGTTGAAGCCTATGCCAAGCACACAGGGCTATGGGCCGATAGCCTAAAAACTGCTGAGTATGAGCGGGTACTGCGCTTTGATCTTTCAAGCGTTAATCGCACCTTGGCGGGGCCTTCCAACCCTCATGCTCATTTGCCCACCTCGGAGCTGGCCCAACGCGGCATCGCGATCGACTTGGATAAAGCAAGGGCCGACGAGCAAGCAGGTAGAATGCCAGATGGTGCGGTGATTATCGCCGCGATTACCAGCTGCACGAATACTTCTAACCCGCGCAATATGGTGGCAGCTGGCTTAATTGCTCGTAATGCTAACCGCTTAGGGTTAACCCGCAAACCGTGGGTAAAATCGTCGCTGGCGCCGGGATCGAAAACCGTCAAGATGTATCTGGAAGAAGCCAAGCTGATGGATGAGCTGGAAACACTTGGCTTTGGTGTCGTGGCGTACGCCTGTACGACCTGTAACGGCATGTCCGGGGCGTTAGATCCGGTCATCCAGAAAGAAATTATCGACCGTGATCTATACGCCACAGCGGTACTTTCCGGTAACCGTAACTTTGACGGGCGCATTCACCCCTATGCGAAGCAGGCATTTCTGGCATCGCCGCCCTTAGTGGTTGCCTACGCCATTGCCGGCACGATTCGCTTTGATATTGAGAAAGACGTACTGGGCACCGACCAAAACGGAAACCCCGTCACGCTAAAAGATATCTGGCCCGACGATAGCGAAATCGATGCGATTGTGAAGGCTTCCGTGAAGCCGGAGCAGTTCCGTCAGACCTATATCCCGATGTTCGACCTCGACAAGAGCGCGCGCGTTCAGGTCAGCCCGCTTTATGAGTGGCGGCCTCAGAGCACTTATATTCGTCGGCCTCCCTACTGGGAAGGCAATATGGCTGCCGAACGTGGTTTGAAAGGTATGCGTCCGTTGGCGATTTTGCCGGACAATATCACCACCGACCATTTGTCGCCTTCTAACGCGATTATGCTGGACAGCGCAGCAGGTGAGTATCTGCACAAGATGGGCCTGCCTGAGGAGGACTTTAACTCCTACGCGACCCACCGCGGCGATCATTTAACTGCCCAGCGGGCAACATTAGCGAACCCGAAGCTGTTCAATGAAATGGTCCACGACGAGCAGGGCAAAGTGCTGCAGGGGTCGTTGGCACGTGTTGAGCCAGAAGGCACTGTGACGCGGATGTGGGAAGCCATTGAAACGTATATGGCACGTAAACAGCCGCTGATTATTATTGCCGGTGCGGATTATGGTCAGGGTTCCTCGCGTGACTGGGCGGCGAAAGGTGTTGCGCTAGCGGGTGTTGAAGCCATTGTAGCCGAAGGCTTTGAGCGTATTCACCGGACCAATTTAATTGGTATGGGCGTGATGCCGCTGCAGTTTGAGGAGGGCACCACACGTAAAACCTTGGCGCTGGACGGTACGGAAGTCTTCGACGTAGAAGGCACTCCTCAGCCCCGAGCCAAGCTGACGCTGGTTATTCATCGTCAAAGTGGTACCACTGAACGTGTGCCGGTGATCTGCCGTATTGATACCGCCGAAGAGGTCACGATTTACTCTGCCGGTGGGGTCTTGCAGCGTTTCGCCCAGGACTTTCTTGAGTCCACCACGGCGTAGCCAAATTGGCGTGTAACGCAGCGCCAAGGCGATTAATGAAAGAGCCCGTCGCTAAGCGCCGGGCTCTTTTTTCGGCATGCGATTAGTGAACATGGTCATTGATAATCGTCATTGAGAATGTTCAGGCATCGTCATTGAAAATGGTTAGGGAGCGTTATTTATGTCTCATGTTGGACAAATTAGTATTCCTGCGACGTATATGCGCGGTGGCACCAGTAAGGGGGTATTTTTCACCTTGGACAACTTGCCCGAGGCGGCAAGAGTGCCGGGCGAGGCGCGAGATAAACTGCTGATGAGGGTGATTGGTAGCCCAGACCCCTATGAAAAGCAGATCGATGGGATGGGAGGGGCAACCTCAAGCACCAGTAAAACGGTGATTCTTTCCAAGAGTGAGTCGTCAGATCACGATGTGGACTACCTGTTTGGCCAGGTTTCAATTGATAAGCCGTTTGTGGATTGGAGCGGCAACTGCGGCAACTTATCGGCAGCAGTAGGTCCTTATGCGATTGCTAATGGGTTAGTTGACCCCGCCAAAATACCGCAAAACGGTGTCGCTGAAGTACGTATTTGGCAGGTCAATATCAGTAAAACCATTGTCTCTAAAGTGCCTATTGTTAATGGACAGGTGCAGGAGACCGGCGATTTTGAGCTAGACGGTGTGACCTTTCCTGCCGCTGAGATTCCTGTGGCCTTTATGGATCCTGCGGATGGTGAGGGGGCAATTTTCCCAACCGGGAACTTGGTCGATGACTTGGAAGTGCCCGGGGTTGGCGTTTTAAAAGCGACGCTGATTAATGCGGGTATTCCCACCGTGTTTGTTAACGCCCAGGACATAGGCTATACCGGTTGCGAACTACAGGAAGCAATTAACAGCGATGCCAAAGCACTCGCCATGTTCGAGACCATTCGTGCCCATGCTGCGGTGCGTATGGGATTGATTAAGCATGTTGATGAAGCGGCCAGCCGGCAGCACACGCCGAAGGTGGCTTTCGTTGCCCCGCCGGCTAGCTATACGGCGTCCAGTGGTAAAGCGGTGAGTGCGGAAAACATCGATCTTGTGGTAAGGGCGCTTTCCATGGGTAAACTGCACCACGCAATGATGGGCACCGCAGCGGTTGCCATCTGCGCGGCAGCAGCCATTCAAGGCACGTTAGTAAATTTAGCCGCAGGTGGTGAGGAGCGTGAAGCGGTGACCTTTGGGCATCCTTCTGGCTCGTTGCGTGTAGGTGCAAAAGCAAGTCTGACTGATGGGCGCTGGCAGATTGATCAAGCTGTCATGAGCCGCAGCGCGCGGGTGTTAATGGAAGGCTCTGTACGCATACCCGGAGATAGCTTTTAAAGAGTATTCGCGCGTGAATACTAGGTGACGCCTTGCCGCCGTTTTGGGAATGCCCTAAACGGCGGCTTCAGCCTAGAGAGATGTAAGTTTTATACTTATCTTTGCTTTAGCAGTTTACTCTTCAATCGCTACTTGGTCGCGCATACGATCAACAGTGGCGGGGCCAATGCCGCTAACGCGGGTTAGATCATCTACATTAGCAAATGCGCCATTATTTTCGCGCTCTTCTATAATCGCGGCCGCACGGCTGGGTCCGATACCAGGTAACTCAGCAAGCAGCTCAGCATCCGCTGTATTCACATTAATAGGCGCGATGTCTTGTGCCAATGCAAGGCCCGAAACCCCTAAGCTTAGGCTCAATAGCAGTGCAGCCAATAGTCCTTTTAGCGTTATTTTCATTGTTAATATCCTCATAGATTTCCCTAAAGCCGCCTTTCCCATCGGTTGTTGTACTTGGAGTGATAGGCTGTGGCGGTTTGCGCATGCAAAAAGGTTGACTGTTCCTTCAATACCTTTTGCCTTAATTAAACTAATACATTTATAGGAGGTGAGCTGTAAGACATTAACGATGGTGTTTGTAAGATTTTTGCTCTCTGATAATGGTTAATCACTTACACAGCGGGATCGGGATGGCTGTTATAATGCTGTCAAATGGAAAATGGAGTTAAGCACAGTGTCTACTGATACCCCGTTGATTATCGCGTTGGATTATTCCTCTCTTGATGCGGCTTTATGCATGGCAGATCAGCTTGACCCTAAGCGCTGCCGGGTAAAGGTGGGTAAAGAGTTGTTTACGCGCAGTGGCCCTGCGGTACTGGAAGCCTTGCATGGGCGTGGTTTTGAAATTTTTCTAGACTTAAAATTTCATGACATTCCCAATACGGTGGCAGGCGCGGTGCAGGCGGCAGCTGAGCAAGGCGTATGGATGGTTAACGTGCATGCTTCTGGCGGGCGCAAGATGATGGAAGCGGCCGCTAAGCGTTTAGATGATCATGGGCTAAGTACACATCTTATTGCCGTTACGGTGCTAACCAGCATGCAAGCTGAGGATCTGCATGAGGTAGGCATAGCTGCTACGCCGGAAGAGCATGTATTGCGTTTAGCCGCATTAACTCAGCAGAGCGGATTAGGCGGTGTTGTCTGTTCAGCCCAAGAGGCGGCGCAAATCAAGGCGCTGTGTGGCGACGACTTTTTGAAGGTAACTCCTGGAATACGCCCAAGCTTTGCAGCGGCTAATGACCAACAGCGTATTATGACACCCAGTGATGCGATGCGTGTTGGCAGTACGCACTTAGTGATTGGGCGACCGGTAACACAGGCGGCAGAGCCAATGATGGCGCTAGCAGCCATAGAAGCTGAACTGGCTGGCTGACGGTACTACCGCTTACTCGCCATCAACCCCGGTAATGGGCTTAATGGTGCCCCAGCGGCGGCAGCTAGGGCACTGCCATGCCAGGCTGTCGCTGGCAAAGCCGCAGCGGCGGCAGCGATGGCGGGCTTTGCCCTCTAAAAGGGCATTGGTGTGGTGCTTAAGTAACAGCAAACGCGTGTCTGGCGGAGTTTTTCCACTCAGACGTTGGCTTTCATGATAAAGGTCGATTAGGTAATCAAGCCCACCCAGGCTGGGTGCCTCCCTTAGCCACTCGCCCGTTTGCTCAATAGCACTATCTACGCCATCTCTTTGATGAACGAGCTCTCCGAGGGCGATAATAATGCTGGTGTACGGTGCTTGTCCCAGCAGTCGATAAAGATGCGTTTCAAACCCTTGAATGTCGTTATTACGCTCATAGGCATGCTGAAGGGTGGGCAGCATGGTGGGAATGTGCGCAATATCCTGCTGGGGAATATGGTTTAGGCGCTCAATGGCGCGTGTGTAATGCCCATTATCCATCTCCAGCTCAGCAAGTAGTAACGTCGCGCGGACGCATCGCTCATCCAATTGAAGCGCTTTTTTTAAGTGCTTACGGGCGATCGCGCGACTTGCTTGATGTATCTCCTGCTGGGCGAGTTCACATAGCCAGTGAGCAGCAGGTCGTTGCATGCCGGGCTGTTGCTTGAACAGTGATTGAGCCACGTCGAGTGCTTCTTGCCAGTCTTTTTCGCGCTCAAGCAAATCAATCAGTAGCCGCTTGGCTTCCTGGCGATAGGTGTCATTGTCTGATTTATCCAGCAGCGCTCTCAGCATTCGCTGAGCTCGGTCGTGAACGCCTAACGCCATAAAGTCACGTGCTAGCTCAAGCTGCACATGTTCGTTAGTGCTGGTGGAAAGGGCAGGGCGAGCAAGCAGGTTTTGATGAATGCTAACGGCTTTGTCTGCTTCACCGCGTGCGCGAAACAGCTTGCCTAGCGCTATGTGGGTTTCCACAGTATCGCTATTAACATCCAGTGCATTGACAAACGTATTGATAGCTTCGTCGGGCTGCTCATTGAGCAGGTAATTCAGCCCGACAAAGTACTCTCTCGATAAACCAGATGGGCGAGAGTCGTGAGTGCGCTGGCGGCGGCGGGAAGCGTGACGAACACCCAGGCCAAAGCCGATGGCAATGGCTGCCAGTAGAACGCCTAGCAGCACGACATCATACATTTAAGCCAGTTCCTTAAGCTCCTGAGTGCGTAAGCGGTCTAGCTCTTTGCGCTGTTGCTTATTGTGTCGTTCACTTCGTGCTAGCTGCGCTTTAAGGCGCACGTAAACACCTAGCATGGCAAGCATGCCTAAGATAACGCCGAAAGTTAACGTAGCTAGCAGCCAGACAGAGAGTGACACAGGCGGCAGTTCTGCCCAAATTAGGTTTAAGGCAATGGTTTGTTGGTTGTTGACGGCAAATAAAATGCCCACCAGTAGAACAACCAGCAATATGACGGCCAGAATCAGCCCTTTGATCCAACGCATGAGAGTTTCCTAGTCAGTGACGTTCATAATGGCTCTATTGTGTATGAGTCGTGGCGCGGCGTCATCCCACATAAAGTCGGATAACAAGATCAAAAGAGCCTTGCTATTGGCAATGCCGAGGTTGTGTAGCCTCGGTTAGCTCATTAATAGCCAAGTGCGCGGCTTGCATCTACCTGTTCGCGCAACTCTTTGCCCGGTTTGAAGTGCGGCACATACTTGCCGTCCAAGTCGACCGGGTCTCCTGTTTTAGGGTTGCGCCCGACACGAGGCTCTCGGTAGTGAAGCGAAAAGCTGCCGAACCCCCGGATCTCAACCCGTCCCCCGCTAGCAAGAGCATCGGTCATATCGTCTAAAATAATACGCACCGCCGTTTCTACTTCTTTGGCGGATAGCTCCGGTTGACGCATCGCAATTTGTTCGATTAGTTCAGATTTGGTCATCGGTTGGCTCCCTGCGAACTTTAATGGCCGTGACGCGCTTGCGACCTCGATAACAACAGAGTCAGCATACTGCGCATAACAGGATAAAACAATTCAGATAAAACAAGGTACTAGAATGAATATCAGCATAGGCGAAGTGAGGCGCTGGCGCGACCCTGTGGCTTAGGTATACTGGCGACTCATTTTGTAACTGGAGAGGCTGACGTTGAACGACGATACTTCCCCTGCAGCCATATTGCGTAAACGGCTTTATTGGCACTCTCGCCGTGGCATGTGGGAGCTTGACCTGCTGCTGATACCGTTTCTTGAACACCGCTTTGATGAACTGAGTGAAGATGAGCAGTTGGCCTATCAGCGCTTAATTGAGGAAGAGGATCAAGATCTCTTTGGATGGTTGATGCGTCGTGAATGGCCCGAGGAGCCATCATTAAAGCGCATCGTGCAGATGATCGTAGAACATGCAGAAAATACCGATAACTCTGCTTATCGCACGCTCTAAAATCCAGTGCGCTTTTCACGCATTCTTGGCATTCGGGTTGTGTGCGGTGACAGCATGGCTTATTAGTCCATGGGTAGCGTTGCTTGCGGCAGTAATCGCGATACTGTTGCTGAGCCGTGAGTATCGCTATCAACCCATGGGAGAGTTAAGAGTTTCAAAAAGCGGCCATCACTTAAGTGCGCAGTGGTTATCGGAAGAGGGTGAGCTTGAAAACGAACAGCCTGTTAACGCTGATTACGTGGGCCCTTGGTTAATCGGGCTCCGTGTCGGGCCGCAGCGGCTTTGGTTGTGGCCAGATAGTTTGCCTGCACACAGTCAACGTTCGCTGCGGCGCTTATGCCATCGTCCCGGGCGCTAGCTGATCAAGTGACATCTCCGAAGCCGCTGTATTCTCCTGGTGCTTAGGCCAGTCGATAGAGTAATGCAGTCCCCGTGATTCATGTCTCTGAAGTGCCGCCAATACCGTCAACTTTGCAAGCCACAGTGCTTGCTGTAAACGCACGCTTTCAGGGTGGCTGCGCTTGCCTGCGGTGTCTTCAAAAGCGTTGTTAGAGCCACTCTTAGAGCTGTCAGCAACACCGTCAAGGCTGTCGTTTAGAATGTCGTTAAGCTGCGTCTCAAGTTCGTTCAGCTTATGGTGAGCGATAGTTAGCCCCTGATTGCTGCGAACAATCGAAACGTGCTGACTCATTGTTGCCCGCAGTTCGCTACGTATAGCCGCCAGGGCTTCCAAGGAAGTGGATGACCACTGCTGGCCTAGCAGCGGCATTGTATCGGGGGTATCGCTAAGAGTCTCTTTAGGTGCAACTGGCCGTGTTTGCGCGCGTTTTTCCTGCGTGAGTAAGTGCTTTGCGCAGCTTCTGGCGTATACCAGGCACTCCAATAGTGAGTTGCTAGCCATGCGATTTGCGCCATGTAGGCCTGTGTAGGCAAGCTCACCAACCGCATAGAGATTGGTGACGTGAGTTGCGCCACGCTGGTCTGTGGCAACACCGCCACAGCTGTAATGAGCGGCAGGCACTACTGGGATGGGTTGGCGGGTTATATCAATTCCCCGAGAGGCGCAGTGTGCCAAAATAGTAGGGAAGTGGTGGCGAATAGCGGCTGCTCCAAGGTGGCTGATATCTAGCCATACATGCCCTTGGCTGCTTTGTTGGATTTGCGAATCGATTGCTCGAGCAACGACGTCTCTGGGCGCCAGCTCAGCGCGAGAATCAATATCGGGCATAAACCGATGACCGGCCTCATTTAGCAGGTGCCCGCCTTCTCCTCGTACGGCTTCGCTAATTAAAAAAGCAGGTCCTTCTGGGTCAAATAGACAGGTAGGATGAAACTGCTGAAACTCAAGATTCATCAGTTTTGCGCCCAGTTCAGCGGCCATCACCATGCCTTCCCCACTGCTGGGCGATGGGGTGGTGGTGTGTCGATAAAGGCCACTTGCACCGCCTGTTGCTAGTACGATGTGCTTGGCAAGCAGTGTTTGTTGATGCTGCTGTTGATCTACGCCTTCCGCGCCAATACAGCGGCCTGTGGCATCGCTGATTAAGTGCAGGATGGTTAAGTCACTGCGCTGAGTAATATTGGGGTGAGAAGTGACTTTTTCGTACAGCGTATCGACTACCGCGCGTCCAGTTGCATCGTCAGCATGAATAATGCGGCGTGCGTTGTGGCCGCCTTCCCGTGTTAAATGATAAGGGTAGCGGGCGCTCGGGTCTGGATCCGGTGTAAAGGGGACACCGTTGTCGATTAGCCACTGAATGGCATCTGGGCCGTGTGTCACGGTAAATCGAACAGCCTCTTCATCACATAGGCCATCACCAGCAATGAGCGTATCTCGCACATGGGCATCCAGATCGTCGTCTGGCGAGAGCACGGCGGCTATTCCACCCTGCGCCCAGCGGCTGGCTCCTTGGTCATCCAGAGCGGGCCTAACCAGGGTTACCGAAAGGTGGTCAGCAACTTCAAGGGCTAAAGTTAGGCCGGCGACGCCGCCGCCGATGACAAGTACGTCGGATGTTGGCGAGCTCATGGGGCCGGATCCTCTTTTACATTCAAACGCAGTAGGTGCTAAATGCTTCGCGTGCTGTAGACAGCAGAGGAAGGCATCATAGCGTGACTGTTGTCACTTGGCGATGAGGGTCTGTGAAAAATTGCTTTCAGCGCATATAGATAGCGGCTAAACGCTCTAGTGCGATATTTAAGAGGGGGCAAGCTATTTGACGATCGGATACAACAGGATGGATAAAAAAGAGGGGTAATCAAAAAATTGAAGAGCCTTGTAAGAAGCACAAAAAAGCTTCTCTAGTGCTCTTAAAACAAGATGGGAAACGTTTGCTGCTGAAAGAAGGGGAGGTGCTAATTAAATATGGTGCCCGGAGCCGGACTTGAACCGGCACGGAGTTGCCTCCGAGAGATTTTAAGTCTCTTGCGTCTACCAATTTCGCCATCCGGGCAGTGCATCGCAGGAATATTGCTATTCATCGCCACACTTAAATGGAGGCTGGAGTCGGAATCGAACCGGCGTACACGGAGTTGCAGTCCGCTGCATAACCACTCTGCCATCCAGCCTAACAAGTCGTTGGAGCGAGAAAGTAGATGCGATCGGACTGGCGTTCCAGCTCACGACCCTCTCTTGCTTTACTACGCTATCCAAGTTGGAGCGGGAAAGGAGATTCGAACTCCCGACCCTCGCCTTGGCAAGGCGATGCTCTACCACTGAGCTATTCCCGCAATTCCGATACCTTGACGACCTCTTACTCTATACCACTAACTCTATAAGAGTAAGTGGCGTCCCATAGGGGGTTCGAACCCCTGTTACCGCCGTGAAAGGGCGGTGTCCTAGACCACTAGACGAATGGGACGTTTCATTGCCTCGTCGAGGTGGCGCGTATATTACTCAGCCCTTAATGTGCTGTCAAGCACTCTGAAATCGAAACGTTTTATCCTGCCACGAGTCGCGCCTTCAAAATGGGGTGCTTTGATCACCCCTAGCACTTTATGTAAGAGCACCCGCTTATTTCTCATACACTTACTACACCGTCACGGTAATGTCGCTAGCGTGTAAACGCCACACTGGCGGTTTTCTTACCTTTCACACATGCTGAACCTGGACAGGCTATCTACTGTCACTCTGCGTAGTGATACGCTAGCCTGCTTAGTAAGCCTCTGTTTAACGGTAACCAGAGGGAGAGGAGATCCCCATGGCGAAAATAGAAAAATCCCCTGATGAATGGCGCAAGCAACTCACCCCGGAACAGTACCATGTGGCACGTGAGAAAGGCACTGAACGCCCCTTCACCGGAGATTATCAGGTCAGTGATGCTCAAGGTATTTACCACTGTGTGTGCTGCCATGCGCCGCTGTTTGAAAACGAACATAAGTTTGATGCGGGTTGCGGCTGGCCAAGCTTTGATCGCCCACTGGGAACACGTTGCATTGAAGAGCATAGCGACACCTCCCACGGCATGCGGCGCACTGAAGTCGTTTGCTCCCACTGCGACGCCCATCTGGGTCACGTATTTCCCGATGGTCCGCCAGACACGACGGGGTTGCGCTACTGCATCAATTCGGTGTCACTAGAGTTTCATCCTGACGAGTAATCGTCACTAAATCCTCGTTCAACGTCAGAAAGGCGGGCGCCATCTGCTAGAATGGCAGCCCGCTTTTTTTGTGCCCGTTTTTCGTGCTTGTATTTGCTTTGCGCTAATTAGGAGAAACTCATGCTCGGCTGGTTCCCCGGACATATGAACAAGGCCCGCCGCCAGATTAAGGACGCGCTGCCCGAAATTGATGTCGTAATTGAAGTACTTGATGCGCGCCTGCCCTACTCCAGCGCCAACCCGATGCTGGCCGAGCTGACTCGCCATAAGCCGGTATTGAAGATTTTGTCGCGGGCGGATCTTGCCGACCCTGAGCGTACTGCTGAGTGGGTAGCTTTTTTCGATGCTCAAGAAGATACCCGCGCCCTGGCAATTACCACTACCAATATTCGCGAGCTTAAAAAAATCCCTAAGCTATGCCACGAGCTGGCAGGCGCGGTACGCGCTGATAGAGATGTCCGCGTGATGGTAATGGGCATTCCCAACGTCGGAAAATCGACGCTGATCAACGGGCTTGCGGGTCGGAAAATTGCTAAAACTGGCAATGAGCCCGCGGTCACCAAGCGCCAGCAAAAGGTGCGTATCGACGGCCGCGTCGCGCTGATCGACACCCCTGGGGTGCTATGGCCAAAAATCGAAGACCAGGCTAGCGCCTATCGCTTGGCTGCTAGCGGTGCAATTCGTGATACTGCGATTGAGTATACCGATGTAGCCATCGTCACCAGTGCCGAGCTTGCCAAGCGCTATCCTGCAGAGTTGACCGCCCGCTATAAGTTAAAGGCGCTGCCTACTTATGAAGCGCCCGTAGCACAAGAGGTGGATGCCGATGGCCCGCAAAAGCCGGACTTCTTAGCCATTGCCGGTTTTGACGGCCACGCCATTTTGAAAGAAATTGCGAGTAAGCGCGGCGGCTTACGCCCCGGTGGCGAGGTCGACATACACCGCGGTGCCGAAGTACTGCTTCACGAACTACGCGATGGCAAGCTCGGTAGGCTTACATTAGAAACCCCAGGTGATATTCCACCACCACCGATACAAAACGACGAAGACAGCCACCTACAATCCGACGCATAATGAGCTGATCATCAGTAACACCCACGGCCACAGGACATTTTGGATAATAAACCCCATGGACACCCCGCAGCCTACAGAATCACACACACTGAAAAAATCGCACAAACTGCATAACGTCTGTTACGACATTCGCGGCCCAGTGCTCGACCATGCCAAGCGCCTGGAAGAAGAAGGCCAGCGAGTTTTAAAGCTTAACATTGGCAACCCGGCGCCATTTGGCTTTGAGGCACCGGAAGAGATTCTTCAAGACGTGATGCGCAACCTGCCCACTGCCCAGGGCTACTGTGATTCTAAAGGCCTTTACTCGGCACGTAAGGCAATTATGCAAGAGTGCCAACGTAAACGGATTCCTGGGGTTGGCATTGAAGACATCTACATCGGCAACGGCGTTTCCGAGCTGATCGTGATGTCGATGCAGGCGCTGTTAAACGACGGAGATGAAGTACTGATCCCTGCCCCTGACTACCCGCTATGGACCGCCGCAGCGAATTTATCTGGCGGTCACGGTGTTCACTACTTATGCGATGAACAAGCCGATTGGGCACCGGACATAGCAGACATTCGCGCCAAAGTTACCAGCCGTACCCGGGCCATTGTCATTATCAACCCGAACAACCCTACCGGTGCGGTTTACCCGCCTGAAGTGGTACGGGAAGTGCTGGATATTGCCCAAGAGCACAATTTGGTGGTGTTCTCCGATGAGATCTACGACAAGATTCTTTATGACGGCGTAGAGCACACCGCCACGGGTGCATTGGCGGATGATGACCAACTGGTCATTACCATGAATGGGCTATCGAAAAGCTACCGCTGCGCGGGCTTTCGTTCCGGCTGGATGACCATTTCCGGCACGCTAGCCAAACAGCGCGCCAGTGATTTTATTCAGGGCCTGACCATGCTGGCCTCAATGCGCCTGTGCGCTAACGTCCCAGCCCAGCACGCTATCCAAACCGCACTGGGTGGCTACCAGTCAATCAATGATTTGATTCTGCCGGGCGGCCGACTATTGGCTCAGCGAGATATTACGATAGAAAAGCTTAACGCCATCCCAGGGGTCTCTTGCGTGACGCCTAAAGGTGCGCTGTATGCCTTTCCCCGCTTAGACCCTAAGGTGTTTAACATTCAGGATGACCAACAGCTGGTGCTGGACTTACTGCTCCAGGAAAAAATCCTGCTGGTGCAAGGCACTGCGTTCAACTGGCCAGAACCGGATCACGTGCGCATTGTTACTCTGCCATGGGCCGACCAATTGGGTGATGCGCTTGATCGCTTTGCTAATTTCTTGTCTCGCTATCGTCAATAAAAGCAGTCATCAATAAAAACGGTGACTTGAAACTGACGTTAACAGCACGTATCTAAACTGTCATTCCACTAACGCTTTTTTAATGACCTTTGATGGAGAACCTGCACCATGATGCGAATTGTGCTGTTTTTAGCCACTAACTTAGCGGTGTTGCTGGTTGCCAGCTTAACGCTGCGACTGTTTGGGGTGGAAAGTTACCTAAGCAGTCAGGGCATCAACTTTACTAGCCTGCTGATTTTCTGCTTTATCTTCGGCATGGTCGGCTCGCTAGTATCGCTGTTCATTTCCAAATGGATGGCAAAGCGTTCGACCGGCACCGTGATTATCGAAACACCCTCTAACTCAACAGAGCAGTGGCTGTTGGATACGGTGGCTGAACTTTCCCGCGAAGCGGGTATTAAAACGCCAGAAGTGGGCATTTTTCCTGCTCAGCAGTCCAACGCGTTTGCCACCGGCTGGAATAAAAACGATGCATTAGTCGCCGTTTCAGCGGGCCTATTAAACCGTATGCGCCCTGAAGAAGTGCGCGCGGTGCTGGCCCACGAAATCGGCCACGTGGCCAACGGCGACATGGTAACGCTGGCGCTGATTCAAGGTGTCGTGAATACCTTTGTTATGTTCTTTGCTCGGGTCGTGGCTCAGTTAGTCGACAACTTCTTAAGAAGTCGTAGCGACGGCGAAGGTGGCCTTGGTTTTATCGGCTATTTTGCCGTGGTGATCGTGGCAGAAATCGTCTTTGGTCTTGTCGCCTCCGCAATCGTTGCCTGGTTCTCACGTTATCGTGAATACCGTGCTGATGAGGCAGGTGCACGCCTAGCGGGCACCGGCGCAATGGTGAATGCGCTGGCACGTCTGAAAGCGGAAACTGAAATGCCTGACCAGATGCCAGATACCCTGCGTGCGATGGCTATTACTAAAGGCCAAACCCGCTCTTTGCTAGAGCAGCTGTTCGCCAGCCACCCGCCGCTGGACGATCGCATTCGCGCCTTAAAAGAAGCGGCTTACCGTCAGTAAACGCATATTCGCTAGCTGCATAACACACAAGGCCCGCAAATGCGGGCCTTGTGCTGTCTAAACCACCTCACAACCAACACACCGTCACCACACAACTATACGCAGCGCACTTGAAAACCAGCCGCCAGCAATGGCGCTTCCAACACCGTTGCGTCGTTCTCTAACAACACGCGCAGCGTGGCAAACTCTCGACGCAGTGGGTAGTTTGATCGGCAGTAATCAAAGCCCTTTTTGATTCCCTGGTGAAACACGTGCCGCTGCAACGCATCGTGGTCGCGGCGCACATCGTAAACCGCGCGCGTGCATAGCCGGAGTGCTTCTTCTGTCGGCATCGCTTGCTGCAGCGTTAATGCCGACAGCGCAGGTCGTGGGCAGAGTTCGCTAAACGTAACGCCACTTGGCCGCTCGATATGCTGAGCCAGCGCCTGCTGAATCATCCACGTACCACGCAACTTGCCATCAAGGCTATGCCCGGCAATATGTGGTGTCGCCAGCGCTACCAAATCACGCAACCCGGCATCGATCTCCGGCTCATCTTCCCAAACATCGAGAATCGCCGTGATATCGCCTTTACCTGCTAAACGACTACGTAGCGCCAGACCGTCAATACAGTCGCCCCGCCCGGCGTTTAGCAACACAGTTCCAGGGGTTAGGTCATTAATACGCTCAGCATTAAGCAGTTGATACGTGGCATGGGGGCCCTCTTTCACCAGCGGAGTATGCAGGCACACTACGTCGCAGTGTTCGATGACGCTATCCAGCGAGCAAAACAGGCCCGCCTCCCCTACTGCTGCGGGCCCTTTTCCAGGGTGTTCTTTTTCTGCGCGAGGCGGATCACACACCATGGTTTCCACACCCAGTGCTTGCAAACGCTGCTGCAAACGGCTGCCAACGTTGCCAGCCCCCACAATACCCACCCTACGTGTCAGCAACGACCAACCTTGTCGCTCACTTATCAGCAGCAAGCTGCTAAGCACGTAGTCCACCACGGCGTCGGCATTACAGCCAGGCGCACTAGCAAAGCCAATGCCACGCTCGCTTAATAACGCGCGATCAATATGATCAGTGCCAATGGTGCAGGTACCCACAAAACGGACAGGGCTTTGTGCTAACAACGCGTGATTGACCTGAGTAATCGAGCGCACTATCAGTGCGTCGGCATCAGCCACATCGGTAGGACGAATCTCACGCCCTGGCAAGCGATGCAACGTACCAAACGACTCAAAACAGAGGTCTGCAGCGGGGATATTAGCGTCGATAACAAGTTTCATAGGCGTTTTCGTATCCGGGCTTTACAATACGCCCGCAACGGCTTGCTGTGCAGGCATGATCAAGAAGCAGTTAAGGAGATGGGTGTGATCGTACGCTGGGAAACCGACCATGACTATGTGTTGGTGCATATTCACCAGGATATGTTTGGCGACTGGATTTTCAGCCGCGCCTGGGGGCAAATCGGCACCCAGTTTGGCGGGCTAAAGCATCAGTTGGCAGACACCCTGGAGCAAGCACAAATGTGGATGGAAGATGAGGCCACCATCCAGACCTCGCGAGGGTTTCGCAAGGTACTGGAAGCAGCCGATCATACGCCCGAAGGACAGGAAGCCATGCGGCAGTTGTCGCTACTTGATGCACTTTAGGTGCATCAAACTCTATGTTAGCGACAATAATTCGAACCCTAAAGGCTTTTTCAAGAGCGGTTTCAAGGGCTGTCTCAAGGGCTGTCTCAAGGGCTGTCTCAAGGGCTGTCTCAAGGACTGTCTCAACCCAAGTAGCGCCGTCCATTGCGCTGATGCGCGCCAATTGGCGGCGCATTTTCGGGCGGTGTGGTAAGTGCCGCCAGCGCAGCCTCATCCAACCAGCCGCGCGCTTGTAACCAAGCGCTCAGCTTATCAAGATCAAAGCCTCGATCCAGCTCTTCCCCATTAGCATCCATCAAAACCGGAATGCGCACACCATAACGCGCCGCTAACGTATCGTCGTCGCTGATTTCAATGTGATGCAGCGATACCTCTTGGTTCGCCAACGTTACCACTAGCGCCTCTAACTGAGCGCACAAGTGGCAGCCTAACGTTGTATAAATCGATAGCTGAATCATATCCGATCTCTTTGTGCCCTTACGCTTTATGCCGTAGCAAAAACACATGATGCAGGTTGGTTCGGCGTTGAAAATCCGGGTCAAACGTACGCGATGTAATATCTTCCACTGCGTAGCGCTCGCTGAGCCCCTCGTCTAGCTTGAAGCGTCGCTGATTGTTCGAGAACACCAGGGTACCGCCGGGCGCAAGACGCGCCATGGCCAGTTCCACCAGCCGCGGATGGTCACGCTGAACATCCAGGGTATCGCGCATTTTCTTGGAGTTAGAAAATGTCGGCGGGTCCATAAAGATCAGGTCAAACTCGGCGTTCGCGGTTTCAAGCCAGCGGAAACAGTCATCCCGCACCACACGATGTAGTCTTGGGTCCAGCTTATTCAGTGCAAAGTTGTCTCTCGCCCACTCAAGGTAGGTATTCGACATATCGACGCTGACACTGTCGCTTGCACCGCCCAAGGTTGCTTGCACGGTTGCCGTGGCAGTGTAGCAAAACAGGTTTAAGAAGCGTTTCCCGCTAGCCATCTCGTTAAGCAGGCGGCGCACTGGGCGATGATCCAAAAATAAGCCGGTATCCAAGTAGTCACGCAGGTTAACCCACAACCGAGCGTCACCCTCCTGCACTTCAAAGCGTTCACCGCTGGCATCCCGCTTCTGGTATTGGGCACTACCCGTTTGCCGCTCACGACGCTTTATATACACCTTGCCTGGGTCGACGCCGAGGGCATCTGGCAGCACTTCCAGGGCATCAAACAAGCGCTTTTGAGCCTGAGCGGGGTTGATTGAGCTGGGTGCGGCGTACTCTTGAACGTGCACTCGATCACCGTAACGATCGACTGCCAGCGCATACTCCGGCATATCAGCATCGTAAACACGATAGCAAGTCTCAGCGCTTTTCTTGAGCCACTTTTTCAGACGTTTTTGGTTTTTCGCCAGTCGGTTGGCAAACATTTGGGCATTTTCCGACACAGCAGGCTTGGCACTGATACTTGTTTGCTGCGCCTCTCCACCATTTTCTGAGACAGAAGAAACGCTGTCACTGCCTGGCATGCTGGCCGTGTGAGTGGCAATTTCCATCAGCAGCAACTTCGCATCCAGAGCACCGTTCTTCAGCGCATACTGCTTGTGAGCACGTAGCCCAAGGCGATGCCCCAAATCGGGGTTACCGGTAAACAGCGCCAGTGTCCAACCGGGAAACAGCGCTTTCGCCTTTTCTCCCAGCTGGGCATACAAACGCACCAACTCAGGCAATTCGCCTAAGCGCTCGCCATAAGGCGGGTTAGTTATCAATAGCCCACGTTCGGCAGTAATAGTCTCTGGCCTGCTTAGCTGACTTAGGCTCTGCCCATGCAAGGTAATTAGCGCAGGAATGCCCGCACGCATGGCGTTAGCTTTCGCTGCTGTCAATGCCGCCGGACTCTGATCAAAGCCCACCAGCGCCGTTTTACAGCGTTTACGGCCTATCGACGCCCGTGCCTCAGCTTCGCGCTTTAACTCTTTCCACAGCGGCTCGTCGTGGCCTGCCCAGCCCTGAAAGCCAAAGCGCTCCCGATTGAGATTGGGCGCTTGGTCGGCAGCCATTAACGCCGCTTCAATCAGCAACGTGCCTGCACCGCATAACGGATCTAACAGCGGCTCACCGGCTTTTGCTCGTTCAGGCCAGTCAGCACGCACTAGCAATGCGGCTGCCAAGTTCTCTTTCAGCGGTGCATGTCCAACATCACGGCGGTAGCCACGGCGGTGCAAACTTTCGCCTGAAAGATCAATTCCCAGACTTAAGTTAGCACGGTGTAGATGGGCGTAGATGCGCAGATCAGGCGTTTTGGTATCCACATTTGGACGCTCCTGACCTGCTAGCTGCAGCGAATCAACAACGCCATCTTTCACCGTCTGGGCACCAAACCGAGTATGGCGAATGTGGTCGCTGCGACCATGAAAATCTACCGCCAGCGTTTTGCCTGGCGTTAAATGCTGTGTCCAGGGAAGCCGGGCAACCACGTCACGCACTTGCTCAGCGGTATCAATCATCGGCTCCCGAGCCAACAGCAAAATAATGCGGTTAGCTAGCCGTGACCATAGGCATATGCGATAGGCGGTTGCTAGATTGGCGGAAAAATAAACGCCCGCCACGGTCGTTTTACCTAGCTCGGCTCCTAGCGCTGAAAGCTCATCAGCTAAAAGGCCTTCAATGCCTTTGGGGCAGGTAGCAAGGAGGTTTAGAGGGGCAGTTTGGCTCGACTCAGTCATGTTTATCGCCGCGCGTAAGAGCGCGATATTCCTATATATGGCAAATGAGTTTACGTCTTATGACAATTTGATGGTCGACAAGTGACCCCATAATGAGCTAACAATAAGAGTGTAGCTACTGAAAAACGCATGCGTTGTTTGTCAGGGTTTTATAAGCAACTTGCTTTCAAGACCCTAATTTGTCGAGTCTGCCGCTTTGCCCGTTCAGCACGTGAGTGCTAGGCACTAGCGTTGAGTGGCGGCTTGCCAAAGTTATCTATCGAAATAGCACTGATGCAAATATAGCATTTTTGCCCAGCGTGCTTTTCTTATCAAAGGCTTTCGTGAAAAGAGGTTAGCCAATGAAACGACAAAAACGTGATCGCTTCCAACGGGCTTATGTTCACGGCTATAAAGCGGGCATTACGGGTCGCTCCCGAGATGACTGCCCCAGTCAAGATGTCAATTTACGCGAATATTGGATGAGTGGTTGGCGTGAAGGTCGCGGTGATCAGTGGGACGGGATGACCGGCGTCTCCGGTATTCATAAAAATCCCATGGTGATGACCTAGTTTTTTACCTTTTCAAACATGACATTTGGAGTACGGAGCCCGCTGACAAGCGGGCTTTTTTATTGCTCAATTATGGCTGTTTCAATGCCTCGGCGCACGCTTTCACTAACCCAGGCCCTTGATAGATCAACCCTGAATAGAGCTGCACCAAGTCTGCGCCAGCGGCAATTTTAGCAGCAGCGGCCTCACCGCTATCAATCCCGCCCACACCTATAATAGGCAGCGTTGGCAGTTGCGCACGTAACAGGCGAATCACCCTATTCGATGCTTCAAAAACGGGTTTTCCAGAAAGCCCACCCGCCTCTTCTGACTGAGGGTCACTCTTAACGGCCTCGCGAGATACCGTGGTATTGGTCGCAATCACACCATCCAGTGCATTTCGAGCAATACTGTCGGCTACCAAGACAACCTCTTCTTCACTCATATCTGGGGCGATTTTAACCAGTAGCGGCACCTTGCGGCCTAACGCGTTGTCCAGCTCTTGGCTGCGCGATCGGATAGGCCCTAACAACGCATCCAGTTGCTCACCGAACTGCAATGTCCGTAGCCCAGGCGTATTGGGTGAGGAAATATTGACCGCAATATAATCAGCCACGCCGTGCACCGCTTCTAAACAGAGCAGGTAATCATCAAGCGCATTCTCCACAGAGGTGGTTAAGTTTTTGCCAATATTGATACCCACAACGCCTCTGTAGTGGCGCTTTTTCACCTGGGCAACAAGGTGCTCAACCCCTTTGTTATTAAATCCAAAGCGGTTAATGATCGCCTCGTGGCCTGCAAGCCGAAACAGGCGTGGCTTCGGGTTGCCTGGCTGCGCTTTGGGCGTCACGGTTCCTACTTCTACAAACCCAAAGCCCAGCGCGCCCAGCGCATCCAAGTGATCGGCATTTTTATCCAGCCCTGCAGCAAGCCCTACCCGATTACTAAAACGCAGCCCCATCAGTTCGACAGGGTCGCTCACAGGCTCACCATATACCCGCTGCACACCGCCCACCCGATGCAGAGTATCTAACGCACCCAGCGCCAACCCATGAGACGTTTCTGGGTCGAGTCGAAACAACAGCGAACGGGCGAAGTTATACATCAGCGAGGCTCTCCAGAGCAGTGGGCATGAAGCAGACGAACGGACACGCTACATGTGGGCAAATAGACGACATAGTGCGCGGCGCGCAGAGTATAGCGTAAATCAAGTTATCTTCGCAGCGCTGAGCGGCGAGAAAGGCGATGCCGTGAAAAAGCGCTCACAAGAGCGGTATCAAGAGCAGTCTCAAGAACGGTCTCAAGAACCGTCATAAAAAAACCGCGCCCTGATTCAGGGCGCGGTAGGTGGTGTTACTCATCGGGCAAGATAATCGCTAGCTTATGGCTTACCCTTCACTATCACTTTCAGCAAGATCGACCAGTTCACGCACGGCAACAGCAAATAATGCAAAGCCGCCTTCACTGCCACCGCGCACCTCGTCAATCAAATGGCACCAGCGACGGTGTAGCTCGGCGTGCTGCTCAAGCCACTGAGCCACACGCTCTTGAGTGTCACGACTACCCGCTTCCAGCTTCAGAACACTGGTCGTTAGTGCCAGTTGCTGGCGATCAATATCGTCACGGAAGGTTTCTCGCGCTTGCGCTTGCCACGCATCACGCACTTCCAGCTGGGTCACCTGCTGGATAATCCAGGGTAGCTCTAGACGGCTGCCAATTTCGTAGAACACTTCGGCCACACGCTGAGGCTTCTCATTGGTGACCCGCGCTGCGTGAATAATGCCCAAACCTGCATAGAGACTAGGCGATGCAGCCACCGTAGAGGCTAGCGCTTCTGGCACACCTGCTTCTAGCAGCTCGTCACAACGCTTACGCCATGTCGCCTTCTCTTCTCCGCTGAGCAGTTCACCAATCCCTTCTTGCAGTTGAGCAAGGCGAGGTCCGAAGTACTCAATTGTATCTTGGGTCGACAATCCCAAATGCTGACGCAGGAACCAGCGCGTCGCGCGGCGAATCATGCGCATCAGGTCGAGCATCATTGAGTACTGCACACGGTTCGGCACTTGGTTGTCCAGCGCCTCAATCTGTTCCCACAGTGCCGTCAGGTTAAACGCGTCTCGAGCGACCACGTAAGCACGAGCAATATCAGCTCGACCTGCGCCGGTAGAGTCCATTAGACGACGAACGAAGACGATACCCATGTGGTCAACTAGATCGTTGGCCACTTGGGTGGCAACAATTTCACGCTTCAGACGGTGGTCGTACATCTCGGTCTGGTAGCGTTCCGTCAACACCTCAGGGAACAAGCGTTCTAAATGACGATGAATGTAGGGATCATCCGGCACATCAGAGTTGATCAAATCGCCTTTCAGGGTGCTCTTAGCGTAAGAAATCAGCACCGACAGCTCAGGTAACCGCATGCCCTGATCATGACTGGCGCGCTCTTTAAGCACATCATCGGCAGGCAAGAACTCTAATTCACGATCAATTTGACCGGCTGACTCAAGCTCACTGATAAAGCGACGGTATGGCCCCATGCCTTGGTGAGACAGAATTTCTGACAGATCCAGCGCTTGGGTTTGACGATAGTTATCGAGAATGACTAGGTTAGCAACTTCCTCGGTCATATCTGATAGCAGCTGGTTACGCTGTTTGTCGGTCATGTCACCACGCTTAACCACTTCATCAATCAATATCTTGATATTGACCTCATGGTCAGAGCAGTTAACCCCGCCCGCATTATCGATAAAGTCTGTATAAACGCGCACACCTTTAGCGGCCGCTTCCATCCGGCCACGCTGGGTCAAGCCCAAGTTTCCGCCCTCACCAACAACGCGGCAATTCAACTCAGCGCCGTTAATACGCAGCGCGTCGTTGGCTTTGTCGCCCACGTCGGCGTCGGTTTCATCGGAGCTCTTCACATAGGTGCCGATACCACCGTTCCACAACAGATCAATCTTGGCCTTCAGCATGGCGCGGATCAGATCATTGGGTGAAAGGCGCGTTTCTTCGATACCAAACACCTGCTGCATTTCCGGGCTAATCGGGATCGATTTCGCGCTGCGGCTAAAGACACCGCCCCCCTGTGAAATCAGTTCAGCATTGTAGTCTTCCCAACTGGAGCGCGGCAGGTTGAACATGCGCTTGCGCTCGGCGAAAGCAGCTTCCGCGTCGGGGTTTGGATCGACAAAAATATGCAGGTGGTTAAATGCGCCTACCAGCTGGATTTTATCCGACAGCAGCATGCCGTTGCCGAAAACATCGCCAGCCATATCGCCAACGCCCACTACCGTGAACAAATCTTGCTGGGTATTCACGTCAAGGTTTTTGAAGTGACGCTTGACGGATTCCCAGGCACCACGCGCGGTAATCGCCATTTTCTTATGGTCGTAACCGTTAGCACCGCCAGAAGCAAAGGCATCCCCGAGCCAGTGGCCATACTCTATGGATATCTCATTTGCGATATCCGAGAAAGTTGCGGTCCCTTTATCGGCTGCAACGACAAGGTAGGTGTCGTCGCCATCATGGCGAACCACATTTTGCGGTGGCACAACCTCACCACCCACTAGGTTGTCAGTGACATCCAGCAGTGCGCGAATAAAGATTTTGTAGCAGGCGATACCTTCTTTCTGCTGAGCTTCACGACCAGCATTTTCTGGCATGCGTTTGCATACGAAACCGCCTTTAGCTCCCACGGGCACGATAACCGCATTTTTTACCTGCTGGGCTTTTACCAGACCCAACACTTCCGTACGGAAATCTTCGTGGCGATCTGACCAGCGCAAGCCACCGCGAGCAACTTTACCGCCACGCAGGTGAACACCTTCTACGCGGGGTGAACAGACAAAAATCTCAAACGCCGGACGGGGCTTGGGCATGCCCGTGACTTTCGAGGGCTCCAGTTTATAGGAGATATAGTCTTTAAAACGGCCATCATCCGCTTTTTGGTAGTAGTTAGTGCGCAGAGTTGCTTGAATAAGCTCCATAAAGCGACGCAGCAACTGGTCATCATTAAGGCTGGCGACACTTTCCAGGTTCTCATTTAAACGAGCAATACAGTCATCTAAGCTGCTTGGCTGATGCTTGGGATCAAAGCGCAAGCGGAATAGCTCAACGAGCGCCTGGGTGATTACCGGGTAATTAGCTAGAGTAGCCGCGATGTAGTCCTGCGACATACCAAAGCGAATCTGCTTAAGGTAACGGGCATAACCGCGCAGCATGGCGACTTCACGCCAATCAAGGCCAGCACCAATTATCAGACGGTTAAAAGCGTCGTTATCCGCCTCTCCGGCCCATATACGCTTAAACGCTTCGCTGAAGGTGTCACGCATCTCACTTAAATTAACGCCTTCGCGACTATGTTCCAGTTCGAAGTCATGAATCCAGTAACGCTGCTGCGGGGCATTAATGTCATAAGGGCGCTCGCCGATAACGCGCAATCCCAGGTTTTCCATCATCGGTAGCACATCAGACAGCGGGATCTGCGTTTCACGATGGAAAAGCTTTAAGTTCATACCGCCCGCTTGCTCTTCCAAGGGGCGATAAAGTGACAACGAGAGATCGTCACCGCTATCCAGGGTCAGCAGATGCTGAACATCAAACACCGCTGTGCGCGCGTTGAAATCTTCTCGGTAGCTGGCCGAGAATGCATCATGGAAGTGATCCATTTCGTGGTTGGCACGCTCTTCACCAAACCCTTCGATCATTGCTTCTTGAAGCTCATCACGCCAGCTACGTGCCAAACGTGCCACTTTGCTTTCTAAGCGCTTAAGATCGTATTGACTTGGTCCTTCACCATTAAAGCGCAGAATAAGCTGAATACGAGCTAAAACCGACTCTGACAAATAGGTGTTAAAGTCGCCAAAATGAGCGTCTAGCTCATCGCATAGCATCGTTTGTATGCGCTGGCGCAGGTCAGTAGAGAACACATCTCTTGGAACAAAGACTAAGCAAGAGTAGAACTTACCGCTGACGTCCGCGCGAATAAACAAGCGCACTTGGCGGCGTTCGCGGATATTAAGAATACCGAGTGACGTGCTGGCCAGGGATTCGGTGCTGATCTGGAATAGGTCATCACGCGGATACACTTCCAACACTTGCAACAGCTGTTTGCCGTTATGCCCCTGGGGGTTAAACCCGGCAATATCCATCACCGCTTTCAACTTGCGACGCAGCAGCGGAATATTGCGTGGCGATTCGTTATAAACCGTAGATGTGAACAAGCCAAAGAAGCGCCGCTCGCCGATCACATTGCCATCGTCGTCATAGCGATCAACGGTAATGTAGTCTGGGTATGTGGGGCGATGCACCCGGGAGTGATGCGCGCTTTTAGCAAACGACAGTAGCTGGGGTACTAGTACATAGTCGCCATTCTCATCAACCCCCTCTTCAGTGCGGATGCGCTCGCGATAACGCGGCTGATCAAGGCGGAAAACCCCTAGAACACTATTAGGATCGCGCTGCAGCTCTTTGCCTTCCAACAGATACTCGTCGTACCCCAGGAAGGTAAAGTTGTCTTTGAGCAGCCACTCTAAAAACGCGATGGCCTCTTCATGATCGTCAGGATCAATTTGCGGGGGGCAGTTTTTCTCTAACTCTTGAATAGCCGACGTGATTTGACCGCACATCTCGTCAAAATCGCTGACGGCGGTTCTAACATCACGTAGCACTTCATGTAACTTATTCTCAATTTTGGTCAGCGATTCAGGATCCGAGTGGCGATCCACTTCAATGACCATCAGCGACTCACGCGCCTCAGGCGCATCTTCATCTCTTGGCGAGGCAAGTGCTTTGAGCTGATGCTGACTATCACGCGCCACGGCAAGCACAGCGTTCTGAATAGCGTGAACCGTCAGTCCGCGACGATTAAGCTCTATTCGTACCGAGTCAACCAAAAATGGCATATCTTCGTGCAAAACGGCAACGAAGGTGTGGGTTGACTGCCAGCCATGCTCTTCAAAGTCGGGATTGAAGATGCGCACCTTGGGATTTTTGGGATCGTGATGCTGTAAAAACTGCCAAATCGACAGTGTGGCCCCATACAAGTCGTCTAAACGCCGGTCAACCAAGTCTTCAACGGGTACCGTGGCGTAGAAGTGGCGAGCAAAGGCTTCGACATCTGCCGCTCGCTCCGGCTCCAGTCGCGCATCCAATCGCTCTTGTAGCTGCTTCAAAAGATCCCGCCGACTCTCTTCAATCGCAACGTAATGCATCCATCACCTCGACTGCCTGGGGCCACAATTTAGGCCAAAAAACGAAGGACAATAGGCCTTTAGGCCACACTATCCACTAGCTTACGCTACCGTTGCTTATCCCCCTAACCATCTGACAGGTTATTCATGGTGTATGCCGCTTATGCATCATAAGCACTATTGACAAGAGCTCTTAAGCATTATCGGCAATTTCTCAATTACCCAGCGCTCTTTCGTGTGAGTAATACACCGCATTCACAATGCTCGGTAAACGGAAACTGATCAAAAAGCGCGAACCGTTCAATATGGTGTGTTTGAGTCAGTATGGTTAAGTTTTCAGCTAGCGTTGCCGGATTGCATGAAATATAGACGATTTGAGCGTATTCGCTGATTTGATGACAACTTTCGGCGTCCAAACCCGCTCTTGGTGGATCGACTAGCACGGTGGAAAACTCATACGCATCCAACGCCATCTCCGTCACTCGGCGACCTGTTTTCTCGCCCTTTAGCGCCAAGGCGAACTCTTCAGCGGACATTCTTACGACCTGAGCATTGGTTACACCGTTAGCGTCCAGATTGACGTTAGCGCTGGCAACCGAGGTGCGCGAAATTTCCGTCGCCAAAACGCGGCGGAAGTTATCCGCTAACGCAATGGTAAAGTTACCGTTACCACAGTAAAGCTCCACCAAGTCTTCATCCTGCCGTCCAGCGGTGGCCTCCCTGGCCCAGCTAAGCATGGTCTGGCAGATATGCGCATTCGGCTGCGTAAAACTGTTTTCGACCTGTTGATACACCAGCTCACGTCCATCAACGGTTAAGCGCTCCCACACATGATCGCGGGTTAGCACCAAGCGCTGCTTGCGCGAACGGCCAATAATCATGATGCCAAGCGCCTCCTCCAGTGCGCGCGCTTCGGCCTCCCAGGCCTCGCCTAGCGGGCGGTGGTAGATCAGCGTTACCAAGGCTTCGCCAGACAACGTGGTTAAAAACTCAACTTGAAATAAGCGCCGACGAAGTTCATCGCTGGCAAGAAACGCTTCTCGCAGACGCGGCATCAGCGCATTGATATGCTCACTGGCGACGGGGAACTGATCCAAACGCACGACACGCTTGTTTTTGGGATTGTGCGAATCGACCTCAAACATAGCGTAGAAGAGGTCATCATCTTCATGCCAAATACGAAATTCGCAGCGTTGCCGATAGTGGCTCGGCGGTGAGGGGTAGACTTCAAGCGTGGGCGTGGTGAACGCTGCAAAGGTTTTCTCCACGTAGGCTTGCTTTTCAGCGAGCTGTTCGGCGTAGCGTTCTGGTTCTACAGTGGGGATCGCCAAGGTAGTTCCTCATTTAAGTAAATAACATCAATAAAAACAAACAACCTAACAGAGGGACTACACCGCGTTAGGAATCGTTAATCGTTGTGGCGCGTGAAAACCAAAGCGTGCCAACCCGTTAGTAAGTTGCGACGCTGATGCTGTCGTGAAGCAACGCCCATCTTGGGCGCTGTTGGCTATGGTCGGTGCCACTTGCCCTACTCGGCGGGCAATTGCATCGCCAGAATCCACCCACGCCAAGGGTACCGGCGATAGCCGGATTAGCTCAGTTTTCAACAGTGGAAAATGGGTACAGCCCAGCACAACCGTATCGAGTGCTGGGTTGGTCTGGGTAGCCTGCCATAAAGGTGTTAGCGCTAGGTTTATGCGCTGCTGGTTAATCGGTATGCCGGATAGCCACGCTTCTGCCTCTGTAACAAGCTCACCTGCTGCCACCCTGGTGATCACACAGTCACTCGCGAAACTATTAATTAACGTCTGCGTATACGGCCTATTGACGGTCGCCGCTGTGGCGAGCAAGCCAATGTGACGTGTCTGACTACTCAACGCAGCAGGCTTGATAGCAGGCACCGTTCCAACAACCGGAATATCTAACGCTGCACGCAATCCCTCTAACGCTAGAGTGCTAGCGGTATTACAGGCAACGACCAAGACACTCGCCTGACAGGCATCTACGGCCGCTTTGCATACCGAGACAATACGCTGGGAGAGCGTCACATCATCACGTAGACCATAGGGTAGCCACGCATTATCACAGGCATAGCACATTGCCAGATGCGGGTAATGCTGGCGAAGCGCATGGGCAACAGAAAGGCCACCCACACCTGAATCAAACAGTAGTACAGGCCCTGACATCACTGCTTAACCATCCAATACGCGTTGTACATGCCACCCTCCTCAAGCCGCCAATAAAAAACGGGGCGTTAGTCTAACACGCCCCGTTACACCTTGAGTGATCAGCTTACGCGCTACATTGGTGGCACTTCGGCACCACGCAATTCAGCGTAAAGTTCGGGGTACGCTTGCTGGAGGCGCTCTAGTTCTTGTTCAGCCCCTTCAGGTAGCGCTTGACGAAGCTCCTCCATATCCTCTTCGCTGAAATGCTCATCTATCAATGGGAACAGGCCCTCTCTCTCATGACGGAGATAGGCACGGTGGGCATCAAGGTACGCTTTCAACGCCTCTGCAAAAATATCCATGGGGAGCACGTTATCCATTAGAATCATGTCGATATCATTGGATAAACGAGACAGACGTGGCTTTAATTTACGATAGTCACTGGCCATCTGCTCCATCAATGGAAGGTGCTCAGGGGCCTGCTTCTGCAGACGTTCCACGCAGATTTTTTCCAGCGGAGAAGCAAAACCATCCATATAAGACAAAATGTAGTCCACCACCTCACGCATCAACTGGAAGTCGGGCCGTTCACCGCTCGCGAGTGTTTTTTGTTTCAGTTGCAACACATGGAGCATTCGCGCCATGTTGGCATGATCTAGACGCAGTTGGTTTAACATCTTGCCGTCTCCTTTGTAAGTGCCTTACCTTTCGCCCATTGCCTGCTAACGCTTAGGCGCATGGCATGAGCTGGGTTCAACTACACTGGTGTTAATCGTTACCATGCGCCTTTGGCATTACCTAGGCAAGCAGGCGCTTATCCGTCGGTTATGCCCAAAGGTAGCCCGACGTTACATTATTTACCACAGACACGTGTTAATCGTTGATTGTTCAACGGCAAGATTTACGCTGGAAATTTATAGGGAACGTTTATATGGATCTTTTTGACCGCGCGTCCGTTACCACGAGTGAAGACGTACCCCTTGCCTACCGTATGCGCCCTCTAACCCTTAACGATTACGTCGGCCAGCAAGCATTAGTGGGGCCTGAAAAACCGCTACGCCGAATGGCGGAGTCTGGGGTCGTGCGTTCAATGATTTTATGGGGGCCACCTGGCGTTGGCAAAACCACGCTAGCAGAGTTACTAGCCCGCGCTTCTGGCGCTCATCTTGAGCATTTAAGTGCCGTCATGGCCGGTGTGAAAGAAATCCGTTCAGCAGTAGAGCGAGCACAGCAACGCACATCGCCTACACTTCTATTCTTAGATGAAATCCACCGTTTGAACAAGAGTCAACAGGACGCGCTGCTGCCCCATGTGGAGTCCGGCCTGCTAACACTGATCGGCGCAACAACAGAAAACCCCTCATTTGAGGTCAACTCGGCGCTACTTTCCCGTGCTCGGGTCTATGTACTTAAACCGCTGAGCCATGACGAACTTCTCCAGGTGTTATCTCAAGCATTAAACGATGCGGAGCATGGCCTGGGGAAGCGCCGCATCGAGATGGAAGAGGGAGTATTAGAGGCACTTGCTCATGCCAGTGCAGGCGACGCACGTCGCGCGCTGGGACTACTAGAAACGGCCTGCGACTTTACTGAACAGCATGGTGATAAAGAGGTGCTGCACAAAGCGGTGCTAGCCGATGTGGTAGGTCATCAATCAAGCGCCTTTGATAAGCAGGGTGACGCTTATTACGATTTATTATCAGCCGTTCATAAATCAATTCGCTCATCACGTCCTGATTCAGCCCTGCTGTATATGGCACGCTTTTTACAGGGGGGCGGCGACCCGCTTGATATTGTGCGCCGCTTAACGGCGATTGCCTCAGAAGATGTAGGAAATGCTGACCCTCGAGCACTGCCCCTGGTCATTGCTGCCTGGGATGCCTATTTACGTTTAGGCGATTACGAGGGCCAGCGGGCGATTGCCCACGCCGCCATTCATTTAGCGGTTGCTCCAAAAAGTAATCGTATTGATCGTGCCTGGAAGGCTGCACAGCAGTTTGTGCAGCAGCAACCACAGCTGGAAGTTCCCAGCTATCTTCGTAACGCTCCCACCAAATTGATGGAGCAGTTAGGACACGGCCAAGGTTATCGCTACGCGCATAACGAAACCTATGGCTACCCTGCTGGCAGCGCTCATGACTGTTGGCCTGATGACGTACCTAACACACGATTTTATGAACCGAGCGCCTTTGGTCAGGAGAAACGCTTTGGTGAGATAATGGCGTGGCGGGAACAGCAAGACCTAGAAGCAGATCAGGCACCTTAAGGTGCCTGATCTGGTCATCGTGCGACATTATTGCGAGCGTGTACTGCTCTTCTCACACCATTTTTCACAGCTCTTCACGGATAACATCAGTGCCTTCAGGAATATCAAAATTGAATAAGCTGCGGTCAATACTACCGTTACGAGTAATGTCGCTAAACGTAATCGCGGTACGCTGACCAGTACTGTCCATCATCCACAGCTGCGTTAAGGTCTGATTGTCAAAGACCATGCTCAGCTCTTCAAATAACGTATCCGCTGAGATAGGAATCAGCGTAAATACGTCATCACCGTCCTGCTGCTCATGAAATACGTCATAGCTAGCAGTTAAATCGCTTGCACTGCCTGAAAGCAACAGCGCGGGGGTATGAGTGACCCGATCATCCATTGCCTGAATGGTGACTTGCTCAAGATCAGGGTCATAGAGATAAACATCATCACCATCCGAGACGACGACTTGCGTATAAGGCGCATCGACTTCCCAACGTAGCATGCCAGGGCGCGAGAGCCACATTTCTCCACGCGCGCTTTGTAAACGCTCACCACCACCGTCCAAAATTTGCTGTTCAAACGTCGCTTGATAGTTCTCAAGCGGGTCAAGCCGCTCAGTAAGGCGCTCTGCAGCCTCGTTTGCCCACGCAATAGGCGATGCAAAGGCTAACCCTAGCGCACTGGCTGCTAACGCTAACGCTGATGAGCGTCGAGTATGTGTATCGCGCATTATTTTCTCCCTAGGCAGTCATTGCCGGATAGCGGACAAGGCAAGGAGCGTTAAGACGATCCGTGTAGCCTCTCAGACGCAAAACGCGCCGCAGGGTTTCACCTACGGCGCGACTTTCACGCTTATTGCATTATTGAACCAAGCGCCGGGCACTCATTAACAGATAAGTCAGTGGCCTATCGGTGGCGGTGCCAACACTTCACGGGCACCGTTAGACCCCATAGAGGTAACCACACCGGCACCTTCCATTGCTTCCACCAAGCGTGCCGCGCGGTTATAGCCGATTTTGAAGCGACGCTGAACGGCAGATATAGAAGCTTTGCGTGTTTCGGTAACGAACTGAACCGCCTCATCGTAAAGCGCATCCTGCTCTGCATCATCGCCATCTACGCCCTCAGCCTCAAGACCCGTCAGCGCATCGGCAGTTACACCGCCTGACAAAATCTCTTCAATGTACTCAGGCGCGCCACGCCGTTTCCAATCATCCACGACCCGGTGCACTTCGTCATCGTCTACAAAAGCACCATGAATCCGGTTAGGCGGCCCTGAACCAGCGGGTAGGTAAAGCATATCACCATGGCCAAGCAGGCTTTCGGCGCCCCCCTGATCCAGAATGGTACGCGAATCAATCCGCGACGATACCTGGAAGGCCATTCGCGACGGAATATTCGCCTTAATCAGCCCCGTCACCACATCAACAGAGGGGCGCTGAGTAGCCAAAATCAGGTGGATACCCGCGGCACGCGCCTTTTGTGCCAAACGAGCAATGAGTTCTTCAACTTTCTTGCCGACGATCATAAACATGTCGGCGAATTCGTCGATCACCACCACGATGTAGGGCAGTTTTTCAAGGATCGGAGGCGTTTGATGCATTTCCCATGGCTGCGGCTCCCAAAGCGGGTCGGCAACTTGTGCGCCGGCACTCTCAGCTTCATCTAAACGACCATTAAAGCCAGCAATGTTGCGCACCCCCATTGCCGCCATTAATTTGTAGCGGCGCTCCATCTCCGCAACACACCAGCGCAGACTGTTTGCAGCTTCCTTCATATCCGTGACCACGGGCGCCAAAAGGTGCGGAATACCATCGTAAACTGACAGCTCCAGCATTTTTGGGTCAACCATGATCAGCTTGAGCTCATCTGGGGTCGCTTTTAGCAGCATGGAAATCAGCATGGCATTTACACCCACTGACTTACCAGACCCCGTCGTACCCGCAACCAGAAGGTGAGGCATCTTGCCTAGATTAGCGACAACCGGCCCGCCGCCAATGTCCTGGCCCAACGCCATGGTCAGTGGCGAGCTCTCCTGTTGATAGCGGTCAGAGTCAATGACTTCACGCAGACGAATCATCGCTCGATGGGGGTTGGGTATTTCAATGCCAACCGTTGGACGACCAGGAATGACCTCCACCACACGTACACTCTTGACCATTAACGAGCGTGCCAGGTCTTTAGCAAGGTTACTGATTTTGGAAACTTTCACCCCAGCCGCTGGCTTAATTTCAAACCGGGTGATAACAGGACCAGGCCATGTATCAACGACTTCTGCTTTAACACCATACTCACGCAGCCGCACTTCCAGGAGCTCCGCCATATCAGCAAGCTGCTCGTCGGTGTAATTAGGCTCATGCGGCTCTGGAGGCGTCAGCAGTTGGAGACTGGGCACATCCCCTTCTGGCTCATCGAAAGTTTCAAACGCCGGACGCTGGCTCTGCAGATGCTCAACCGTCCACAGAGTAGGCCCATTGTCGGCTTCTTTCTCCTCAGAAGACGCCACGTCGGCAGACATGTCATTTGAATCCACCGTCTCAGAAGACTCACCTCGGGGAACCTCAACCCTAGGTGCCTCCGCCCTGGATACCTCAGTTCCGGATACATCAGTCCTGGATACATCAGAATCATGTAGCGTTGGCTCTTGGCGCACGCCAGTAACGGCTGGTCGTGCGACAGGAAGGTCATCTTCCTCATCATCCCATACTGGCTCTGGCACGACTTCAGGTACCCGTTCGGAACGCGGTTCAGGGGTCGTCGCATGTACAGGGCGAGAGTAAGATTCATCTCGCGGCGTGATTGCGGGCGTATGCTCGGGTTCAGGCATGCTCGTCGAAACAGAGGCCATCTCACGTTCAACGTCGTCGCCTTGCTTAGCTGCATCATGCTGTTTTATTTCATGCGCTGCATAAGGCATCGCCTGAGGCGTAGCTTGATGCTCTGTTTCATCGCCGTCTGTCGATGAATTAAATGGCTGCGTTTCTGCTGGCTGGAAACTAGGCGCAGGATGAGAAGCCGCTTTTTCACCGGCTAGCTCATCACTCGATGGCCGATCGAACGTGGGCTCTGCCTCTCGCGCGGAGAGCGGTACTGAAGGTGTCGGCTCGCTGCTTTCATCCTTGATGCGCACCGCAAAAGCATCCTCGCGAGGCGCGCTGGGCAATTTTTCCTCGTCATCTTCTACAGCGCGTTCCGCAACCTTTTCCACATCGTTGTTCACAACAGGCTCTATTTTAGGCTCTGTTTTCACTTCTGTTTTAACTTCTGCTTTAGCTTCACGCCGCTCTTCAACTGCGGTTTCAAGCGGCTGGTCATTAGGCTCAACCGGCGGAGCATCCTGAGGGACGTCCATCTCAGGAGCAGGCTGCTCAGGCGCAGTTGAGGATGCACGTTTGGGCATCTCTTCCTCAGGCAACGCACCTGAAAATGCAGCAGCTGCCCATGGAATTGAGGTATCTGTCGTCGTTGAAAAACTAGGCTCACGACGTACGCGGCTGCTTTCTTGGGCGGGTGCTTGCTGGTGACTACTCTCTTTTGGACTTGGGCGTTGCGAGTCACTCTCTGGCTTAGCCGCTTTAAATTCAGCTAGTGGTTTCTCTTTTACTTTCTGAGACGCCGCTTTCGCGGCAGCACGCACAGCAGCACGCTGGGAGCGCCTCTCACGCCCTTTAGCGCGCCGAGCGCTGAACCAGCCGCCTACTTTACACAGACGACGACCAAGCTCATCAGCCAGCTGTAACCACGACATGCCGCTAAACAGTGGAAAACCGATCAAGATTAGCGCAGCAGAAATAAGACCAACGCCACCACTGCTGACAAGTGGCTTTAGCGTGCTCCCTAACCCTTCGCCCAATATACCGCCAGAGGCGTAAGGCAAAATGCTGTCAGGATGATAAAAATGCAGTGCACCCAACATCGTCGTGCCGAAGATAAGCAGCACTAATCCTCCGGTATGGACAGCAATCGCTACCGGATCGATATCAAAGCGCACTTGGCGTGACCTCATTAGCCACCAGGCTGCATAACCAAACATTCCCGGCCACCACAAGGCACTTGCTCCCAGCAGCGAATAAAGCACGTCCGCCAGCCAAGCACCAACAGGCCCCATCCAGTTATGAACATCCGTTTCCGGCCCTTGATAAGACCAACCTGGGTCGGCAGGGTCATAACTAAACAGTGCCAATAACAAAAATACGCACAGCGCAAGCAGCACCACGACCACGCCTTCGCGCGCCGAGCCCTGCAAGCGCAGACCAAATCGACGAGCTTTATCCTTTGCGGCTTTAACTCGCCCAGTTGAGGCCGTTGATGATGGTTGACGCGAGTTACGTTGCGTTCGCTTGTCTACCGCCTTATTTACTTTCAAGCGATTCTCCCTTTACACCTCAATGGTGTCTTTAATCCACTTGCGAGTTTGCATCATACCGAGCATCCTTTCGCCGTCACAGCGCTTCTATCGAAGTGTTCAGTAACAGGAGCAAACAATGCTACCTTGGCTTTCATCGCCACAGCCTATCTTTCCGTCTACCGACCTTGCCCTCGAGTCACCGAACGGCCTTCTTGCCGCAGGCGGAGAGCTCTCCCCCCACTGGTTAATCCACGCTTACCGAAAAGGTATTTTTCCATGGTATAGCGATGATGAACCTATTTTGTGGTGGAGCCCCAACCCACGTATGGTATTGCAACCAGCACAGTTTAAACGACGTCGTAGCCTTGTTAAGCGATTGCGTCATGGTGGCTTTATCGTCACTCTGGATCAACAGTTTGAAAACATTGTTAAAGCATGCGCTGCGCCACGCTCTGGGGAGCCAGGCACTTGGATCAATCAAGATATGCGTCACGCTTACCAACGTCTACATGAGCTAGGCATCGCGCATAGCATTGAAGTGCATCTTGATGGCCAACTGGTTGGCGGGCTTTATGGGTTAGCAATGGGGCCAATCTTCTTTGGTGAATCAATGTTCTCGAAAGTGCCCGATGCCTCTAAAATCGCCCTCGCCCACTTAGCCCATGCTATGCAACACCATGAGGGTAAACTGATCGACTGCCAGATGCACACACCTCACTTGGCGAGCCTTGGTGCGACAACAGTCGCTCGTAAGACGTTCATCAACTATCTTGAAAAGTGGTTGCCTAACGAGGCATTTAACTTAACGAATATGACCAATGAAGCGCCTACTATACCTGGATCACCGTGGCTTGGTGCCATTGCCTCAGGCCACTGTTCAGAATGGTAAGCGTATTCAAACTAGTCCATATTCAAGCTAGTCCATGTTCAAACTAAGCAAGGAGGCAAGCCGTGAGTAGTAACGCTCCTCGCCGCCCTGTGCGGGATTTGCGCTTCTTCCTAACCGTTCCCCATGCCTGCAGCTATCTTCCTGGCAAGGAAGCAACCACTCTGTTTCTGGATCCCCAGGAATCTCCCGTTCCCGGCGTTTATGACTCACTTTCGTTACTCGGCTTTCGTCGCAGCGGTCGCCATCTATACCGCCCTCACTGCGAGGGTTGCAATGCCTGTCGCTCAGTACGCATTCCTATCAGCGACTTTAGCGCTAATCGCACCCAACGCAAACTCCGGCGTCTTAATGCCGATATTGCTACACGGGTAGTGCCTGCACGCTATGAGGCAGAGCATTATGCACTTTATGCAGACTATATCCGCTTACGCCACGCCGATGGTGACATGTATCCGCCAAGCCGGGAGCAGTATCGTACCTTTTTAACGCTTGAAGAACCCTATGCACACCTTTTAGAAATGCACCTGGATGGGAAGCTCGTCGCGGTCGCGGCATTTGATCAACTTGAGCATGGGCTATCGGCTATTTACACGTTTTTCAGTGTCGACAAGGCCTTGGAAAAGCGATCACTGGGAACGTTTGCTATTCTCAAACTTATTGAGCTGTGTGGTGAAAAGTCTCTCCCCCACTTGTATCTTGGGTATTGGATTGAGGAGTGCCGTAAGATGCGTTATAAGCGCGCGTTCACCCCAATAGAGGTGCTCGACGGGCGACATTGGCGGCCTTTAATTTGCTAAACTTGCCAGCTTTTTTGCCTTGATGGCAGGCTTACGGCACAATATAGCGCTGCTTGCTGGGTAACCGTCACCTGACGACGCCCATTGAAGTGACTAATTAGACCAAACCATTACGTTAAATAAGTGAGGATCTGCCTATATGGCACGCGAAGATCATATTGAAATGGAAGGCGTTATTGTTGATACCCTTCCCAACACCATGTTCCGTGTTGAGCTGGAAAACGGCCACGTCGTTACCGCTCATATTTCAGGCAAGATGCGCAAAAACTACATCCGTATCCTGACAGGTGACAAGGTAAAAGTAGAGCTGACGCCCTACGATCTGTCAAAAGGCCGTATTGTTTATCGCTCGCGCTAAGCCTTGGTAACGCCTACAAGCAAATACTGCCCGCGCATGCACGCATCCTGACTGAAAATATAGCGTAAGTACGGCGCCGCTCTCTGCAAACGACAACGCCCCGTCGGATGACAGGGCGCTGTGCTTTAGTGAGGCATGAGATAAGGGCTTAATGTAGACTTAGCGCCCTTTTCAGGGCGCATCCGCCATCTCCGACTCCGTTGACAAATGCAGCTCACCTTCTTCAAGGCTAACGTGCACGATGCCGCCTTGATCAGCCAGCTCGCCAAATAGAATCATCTCAGCCAACGGTTTCTTCAGTTTCTCCTGGATCAAGCGAGCCATTGGGCGTGCCCCCATATCGGGATCGTAGCCCTTCTCTGCCAACCAGTCTCTCGCGGTATCATCGACTTCAAGCTGTACACGCTTTTCGTCCAACTGCGCTTGTAGCTCGATTAGGAACTTATCGACAACGTTTCGCACAACAGACGTCTGCAGCGCATGGAACTGGATAATGCCATCCAAGCGGTTGCGGAACTCAGGCGAGAAGGTGCGGCGAATCACTTCCATCGCGTCAGTTGAGTGGTCTTGGCTTTGGAAACCGATAGAGCGCCGTGATGCCTGCTCTGCCCCTGCGTTAGAGGTCATGATCAGGATAACGTGACGGAAATCCGCCTCGCGGCCATTGTTGTCTGTCAAACGGCCGTGATCCATAACCTGCAGCAGCAGGTTAAACACTTCAGGGTGCGCCTTCTCAATTTCATCTAGCAGCAATACACAATGCGGCTGCTTGGTGACGGCCTCAGTTAACAGCCCCCCTTGGTCATAGCCGACATAGCCTGGTGGGGCACCAATCAAGCGTGAAACAGTATGACGCTCCATGTACTCCGACATATCAAAGCGTACTAGTTCGATACCCATGATATGCGCCAGCTGCTTAGCCACTTCGGTTTTACCAACACCGGTTGGGCCAGCAAACAAGAAACTACCTACTGGCTTATCTGGTGATTTCAAACCGGCACGGGAAAGCTTAATGGCAGCGGAGAGAGTATCGATGGCCTCATCTTGACCGAACACCAACATTTTCAAGTCGCGGTCGAGCTTCTCTAGCAACTTACGATCAGAACTTGACACACTCTTTGGCGGAATGCGCGCAATAGACGCCACTACCGCTTCTACCTGCTCAACATCAATGGTGTCAGTCCGCACTTCCGGCGGCAGCATACGCTGATGCGCGCCTGCCTCATCAATCACATCGATGGCTTTATCGGGTAGGTAACGGTCATTGATATAGCGATCAGCCAAACGAGCAGCGCTCTCTAGCGCGCCATCGGTGTACTTAATCTCATGGTGTTCTTCAAAGCGCGAACGTAACCCCTTGAGGATCTTGATGGTGTCATCCACAGAAGGTGCTAGCACATCCACTTTTTGGAACCGACGAGCCAGGGCGCGATCTTTCTCAAAAATACCGCGGAACTCTTGGAACGTTGTCGAACCGATACACCGCAACTCACCGGAGGAAAGCAAGGGCTTCAGCAAGTTAGATGCATCCATTACGCCACCCGAGGCAGCACCCGCCCCTATTACGGTATGAATCTCGTCAATAAAGAGCACGGCGTTAGGCTGCTTGCGTAATTCACTAAGCAAGCTTTTAAGGCGCTTCTCGAAATCACCGCGGTATTTAGTACCCGCTAACAACGCTCCCATATCAAGCGAGTAAACCACTGCATCGGCAATCACATCCGGCACGTCTTCTTCAACAATGCGCTTTGCTAGGCCTTCTGCGATAGCGGTTTTACCAACACCCGCCTCGCCAACCAGTAACGGGTTATTCTTGCGCCGGCGGGCAAGGATTTGCACCACGCGCTCAAGTTCATGGTCGCGCCCAATCAATGGATCTATTTTGCCTTGGCGCGCCTGCTCATTCAGGTTGGTAGCGTAACCGGTTAACGGATGCGCAGCTCCTTCAGAACTACCCTCTTCAGCATCTTCACTCTCTTGAGAAGACGGCGATGGAGCAGGCCCATGGCCAGCCACCTTCGAAATACCGTGAGCGATATAGTTAACAGCGTCTACGCGCGCAACGCTTTGTTGCTTGAGGAAGTAAACGGCTTGGCTTTCCTGCTCAGAGAAAATAGCGACCAGCACATTAGCGCCAGTCACTTCACTCTTTCCAGATGACTGCACATGAAATACAGCACGTTGCAGTACGCGCTGAAACCCAAGGGTAGGCTGGGTTTCGCGATCCGCCTGACTCTCAGGAATCAATGGCGTGGTCGAATTAATAAAATCCTGCAGATCGGACCGCAGCTTATCGAGATTCGCCCCACACGCCTTTAGCACGTCAACTGCTGACGCATTATCCAACAACGCCAGGAGCAGGTGCTCAACGGTCATAAACTCGTGGCGCTTTGAGCGAGCCACGGTGAAGGCCGTGTTCAGGGTAAGTTCAAGTTCTTTGCTCAGCATGGCAGTCCCCTTTTCGCTACTACCTAGGGCGTGTCGCCACCTAGGGCTTGCGTCGGATCAGTTTAATCGACCGGCACTTTCAACATCGGGTACAAATGGCGCACTTGCAAGGCCCATCGCTAATTTTTTTCAACGCTTTCAGTCAGCAGCTTCGATATCACACATTAAAGGATGCTCGCATTCGCGGGCATATTCATTGACTTGGTAACTTTTCGTTTCTGCAATATCCCGCGTAAAGATACCGCACGTCGCTTTACCTTGGGTATGCACCGCAAGCATGACCTGGACCGCTTGCTCACTATCCATATTAAAAAATTCCTGTAATACCTCAACAACGAACTCCATCGGTGTGAAATCATCATTGTGAAGTATCACTTTGTACAACGGCGGCCGAGCAAGCTCTGGCTCAGCCGACTGAACGGCTAGGTCATCATCATATTCAGGCGCATCTGGCCGAGTCATTCCTGCGTGCAGGATAGCCATGACGCATAGGCTGTCTGTAGTAGGCATAAGCAGCAAGGGTTATCGTCTCTTAGCTGGCAAGTGGTGTCTTACGGCGCTTGAATCATCCATCCTAGCTTGAAATGCACTAACATTAACTGCGCTAGATTTGATCACTCTGATTTTGCTCTCCAAAGTAAGACGCCCGTTACCAGCAAGGGTTCATGGAAAATACAAAAATTAGCATACTAAATAAGACAAAAAACCCTCGCCCACCAAAGCGGGCGAGGGATATCACAGCGTTTTCATGCGTATTGCCCAGCGGCAGCGCAGACTGCTGGTGATCTAAGCCTTAACCGTTTGCGACCATCGCAAGGGCTTCGTTGAGCGTCTTACTCGGGCGCATGACTTGACTAGCTACTTCCCCATTCGGGTGGTAATAGCCTTTAAGGTCAACAGGCTGGCCTTGCACGCCATTCAGTTCGTCAATGATCGTAGCTTCATTGGCTTTCAGCGTTTCTACCAAACGGGCAAAGCGTGTTTTTAGTTCAGCGTCTTCATCCTGAGCTGCCAATGCTTCTGCCCAATAGAGCGCTAGATAGAAGTGGCTTCCTCGGTTATCAAGCTCACCCACTTTGCGCGAAGGTGATTTATTGCTCTCAAGGAACTTGCCGTTAGCTTCATCCAACGCTTTCGCCAGCAACTTAGCACGGTCATTGCCAAAACGTTTGGCAAGGTGTTCCAAAGAAGCAACCAGTGCCAGGAACTCGCCAAGGCTGTCCCAACGTAAGTGGTTCTCTTCAAGCAGCTGTTGAACGTGCTTAGGTGCGGAACCACCGGCCCCCGTTTCAAACAGGCCGCCGCCATCCATCAACGGCACGATAGAAAGCATTTTGGCACTAGTGCCCAATTCAAGAATCGGGAATAGGTCTGTCAGGTAATCGCGGAGAATGTTGCCCGTCACCGAGATCGTATCGAGACCACGAATCACGCGCTCAAGGGTGTAACGCATCGCCCGAACCTGAGACATGATATGAATTTCGAGGCCATCAGTATCGTGATCTTTGAGGTACGTTTTGACCTTTTTGATTAGCTCATTCTCGTGCGGACGGTAAGGATCAAGCCAGAACACCGTCGGCATACCAGAATCACGGCAGCGCTCAACCGCCAACTTCACCCAGTCGCGAATCGGCGCGTCTTTGACCTGACACATACGCCAGATATCGCCCTGCTCCACAGTCTGTGACAGCAGTACTTCACCCGTGTCCAGGTCAGTGATGTTGGCAACACCATCTGCCGGCACTTCGAAGGTCTTATCATGTGAGCCGTACTCTTCGGCTTTTTGCGCCATCAAACCAACATTGGGCACGGTACCCATTGTGGCCGGATCAAACGCGCCGTGCCATTTACAGAAGTTGATCATTTCCTGATAGATACGCGCGAACGTTGACTCAGGCATGACGGCTTTGACGTCCTTGAGACGACCATCAGCGCCGTACATCTTACCGCCAGCGCGAATCATTGCAGGCATCGAAGCATCGACAATCACATCGCTGGGTGAGTGGAAGTTGGTGATGCCGCGAGCCGAATCAACCATTGCCAGTTCTGGGCGCTTGTCATGGCACGCATGCAGGTCACTAATGACTTCATCACGCTGAGATTCTGGCAAGGTCGCAATTTTATCGTAGAGATTAGCGATGCCGTTGTTAACATCGACCCCCAGCTCTTTGAAGAGCTCACCGTGCTTCTCAAAGGCGTCCTTGTAGAAAATTTTGACGCAGTGCCCGAACACGATGGGGTGCGAGACTTTCATCATTGTCGCTTTTACGTGTAATGAGAACATCACACCGGTCTTACGCGCATCCTCGATTTCACGCTCGTAAAACTCCAGCAGCGCTTTCTTGCTCATAAACATGCTGTCGATGATTTCGCCTTCCAGCAGCTCGACCCGAGGCTTGAGCACCTTGGTTTCACCGCTGGCGGTGATCAGCTCCATCTTGACGTTGCGAGCGCGATCCAGGGTCATCGACTTCTCGCCATGGTAGAAGTCGCCACTATGCATGTGCGAAACATGGGTACGCGACGCCTGGCTCCACTCCCCCATAGAATGCGGGTACTTGCGGGCATACTCTTTCACGGCCTTCGGTGCGCGGCGATCAGAGTTACCTTCACGCAATACGGGGTTAACTGCGCTGCCTTTCACTTTGTCATAGCGCGCTTTGATATCTTTCTCTTCATCGCTGCTTGGGTCATCCGGATACTCGGGCAGCTTGTAACCTTGTTCTTGCAGCTCTTTGATCACCGCCCGTAGCTGCGGCATAGAAGCACTGATATTCGGTAATTTGATGATATTGGCTTCAGGAACCTTGGCCAGCGCACCTAATTCGGCCAGGTGGTCTTCGATACGCTGCTCTTCAGTCAAGTAGTCGGGAAATAAAGAGAGAACGCGAGCCGCCAGGGAAATATCCCGGGTTTCCACCTCGATACCCGCAGCGTCGGTGAAAGCGTCAATAATCGGTAGCAAAGAGTATGTCGCGAGCGCAGGCGCTTCGTCGGTGAGCGTGTAAATGATCTTCGGCGTTTTAGACATTTTGCGTTAACCTCTTTTTTCTATCGCTGTGATTATAGAGATCCTGAGCGACGCGACTTCTTCAACGAGAGACCATGCCGCGAAGCAGGCGGGGCCATTTAATTTGGCTTTCCCGGTTATCAATCGGTGGTTTTTACGGTGGTTATTTCAGTGGAAATTACGACAACTCCAGCACGACATAAACGCGATTCAAAGGCGGCTTTTCAAGAACTGCCTTTGACAGATTAGCCTCAAAGTATACCAGCGCTGCATTTTAATCGCATGAGAGATTGTCGACAAATCAAGGGCACCCTTCTAAAGAGATTATGAGCACTTTATATTTACTGCATAAACCCTATCGTATGCTCTCTCAGTTTACCGACAAACAAGGCCGCGCCACATTAGCCGATGTTATAGATGTGCCTGGCGTCTACGCCGCAGGGCGGCTTGATTATGACTCTGAGGGTCTGCTGTTATTAAGTGATGACGGCAGCCTCATTCACCGTATCGCCCACCCACGTCACAAGCAGCCCAAAACTTACTGGGTGCAGCTCGAAGGGCAGATTAATGATGAGGCAATTAGTGCTCTGAAAAACGGTGTCACCTTAAAAGATGGCCCAACCCAGCCAGCAAAAGCCCGGCGCATTGAGCCACCTGCCATTGCACTACGCGACCCAAGGATTGACCCTAAGCGCCACCCCACCACCAGTTGGTTAGAGTTAACAATCAGCGAAGGCCGCAACCGCCAAGTACGGCGCATGACCGCCCATGTAGGGTTTCCTACGTTGAGATTGATACGCGCAGCGATTGGCACATGGCAACTTGGCGACTTGGCCCCAGGCGAGTGGCGCAAACAAACACTACACGCTCCACGCCCCACTAAAGCGCCAAAGCGCAGCGGTGCACCTCGGCACAGGCACTCCAAATGAGCAGTGAGATGATAAAAAATGCCATCATCAGAAGTACCGTTGCCTGCGTGATTCAGCGCAATGACCACTTTTTGATGGTGGAAGAAGCCCGCGGCGGTAGGCAAACCGTGTTTAACCAACCGGCTGGACATGTAGAGCCAGGCGAAGGCCCGATGGCAGCTATCTTGCGTGAAGTGCAAGAAGAAACTGCTTGGCAGGTGACGCTAACCGACTACTTAGGTCTTTATATCTTCCACACGCCCGAAGGCCTTACCTTTCATAGCCATGGTTTTATAGCCACACCAGACGTCATGCTCTCGTCCCCCATTGATAGCGACATCACCGCCACTCACTGGCTCACATTGAATGACATCAAAGCCCTCGGCAATGCCGGTCGGCTGCGCAGCCCCCTGGTGCTTAAACGGATCGAAAACGCCATTAACGGCCAATGTTATCCCCTGACCGTGATTCATGAGTGAAGCACTCGAAGCACCAAGCCTCCATCGTGTATAATCAGCATCCAATTGCACACCACTTCAACTGAGGATGCCAATGACATCCACCCATGGCACGTCTATTCCTGAAGCGCCCGAGGCCCAAAAAGTAATTGTTGGCATGTCGGGCGGCGTTGATTCATCGGTTTCTGCTCTCCTTCTGCTCCAACAAGGGTATGAGGTTGAGGGCCTGTTTATGAAGAATTGGGATGAAGACGACGGCACCGAATACTGCACTGCAAAAGAAGATCTTGCCGATGCAGAGGCTGTGTGTGAGAAGCTGGGCATCAAATTGCATACGGCCAATTTCGCATCCGAGTATTGGGATAACGTCTTCGAGCATTTTTTAGCCGAATATAAAGCGGGCAGAACGCCCAATCCCGATATCCTGTGCAACCGAGAGATCAAGTTTAAGGTCTTTCTAGACTACGCTGAAATGCTAGGCGCCGATAAAATCGCAACCGGGCATTATGTTCGACAAGGGGTTCGCGGAGGACGCCCGCGCCTGTTAAAAGGTGTGGATAGCAATAAAGATCAAAGCTATTTCCTGCATGCGGTGCCTGAAGCAGCGATTGCGCGCACCCTGTTTCCGGTTGGTGAGCTTGAAAAACCTGTCGTTAGAGCCTTGGCTGAACAGCACGATCTTATTACCGCCAAGAAAAAAGACTCTACTGGTATTTGCTTTATCGGCGAGCGCCGTTTCCGCGACTTTTTGCAGCAATACCTGCCCGCACAACCCGGCAATATTGAAACGCCCGAATGCGATGTCATTGGCAAGCATATGGGACTGATGTACTACACCCTGGGGCAGCGCCAAGGGTTAGGCATTGGTGGTCTCGCCAACTATTCGGAAGACCCATGGTACGTAGCGGCCAAAGACCTTGAGCGTAATGTATTGATTGTCGTCCAAGGCAAGCATCACCACCTACTGTTCACCAATGCGTTGGCCACTGAAGCCATGGATTGGGTAGCAGGTGAACCGCCTGCCGCACAAGGCCGTTACACCGCCAAAACCCGCTATCGTCAAAGTGATTGCCCATGTGCAATCCATGCGCTGCCCGACGGCACTGTTGAGGTGGTGTTTGATGATCCTCAGTGGGCAGTCACACCGGGCCAGTCATTGGTACTTTATGATGGTGAAATTTGCTTAGGCGGCGGCGTTATTCGCGCCACTTGGAATACCACGGAGACCGCTGCATGAGCGCTACCCCTATTCATCGCGCGCCGGAGTCTCAAGCCGCTCGCCAAGCACTGGCGCTGGCTGGCGTTTTTCAATCCGCTAGCTTGGTAGACGAACTCGCGCGTACTGGACAAGTAGATCCACGCGCTTGGGAAACACTTATCAATGCAACCGTGGACACCAACCCGGCAAGCTTTGAAGCTATTTATGGCGGGCACCCCAATAATTTACGCCGCGGATTAGAAACACTCGAAGCCCTTGTTGGCCGCAAACAAGCCAATCCTGTGGTTCTCCGCTACGGTTTTTCGCTGCTACTGTTAATGAATAAACTGCGCACTGACCGCCATATGATGGATTTACTTGGTCAAAAGCTGTCCCACGTACAGGGGCAGGCAGAGCACTTCGGCAGCACTCATGAAAATGTGATTGCAAGCCTGGGCGACGCCTACCAAGAAACCATTTCGACGTTCAAAACCCGCATCGTGGTTCAGGGCGACCCCTCTTTACTGCAGACTCGCATGATGCCCGAGCGGGTGCGCGCCTGTTTGATGGCGGGCATACGTTTTGCGCTGCTATGGCACCAACAAGGCGGCCGTCGCTGGAAGCTTGTCTTCCAGCGTAAAGCGTTGAGGCGCGCGCTTGATAGCCTTGGCTAACGCGCCCAAAGATCATCTAGGCACTTCGAGCGATTTCTTTTCGACATATTGCTGTTCGAACCATTGACTTCAGACCACCTTGGAAACCAAGCCATGCAACTCTCTGCTTTGACCGCCCTCTCCCCCGTTGACGGACGCTACGGCGCAAAAGCCGCCGCACTACGGGAGCACTTCAGCGAATTCGGTCTTATCCGTGCGCGCGTGATTGTGGAAGTGCGCTGGCTGCAGCGCCTTGCTGACCACAGCCAAATTGTCGAAGTACCGCCGCTGTCAGTGGAAGCGACGGCTTTTCTTGAGCAGCTGATTCGTGACTTTTCTGTCGAAGATGCCGAACGCATTAAAGAAATAGAGCGCACCACCAACCACGATGTCAAAGCGGTTGAGTATTTCTTAAAAGAGAAGATTGCGGGGCAACCCGAGCTCAACGCGGTCACTGAATTTATTCACTTCGCTTGCACCAGCGAAGACATCAACAACCTTTCCTACGGCGTTATGCTGGCAGATGGGCTAAAAGCCACTCTACCTACCCTGCATGAAGTCGCTGATGAGATTGCCAAACTGGCCATTGCGCATGCGGCTCAACCGATGCTTTCGCGCACCCATGGACAAACCGCCAGCCCCACAACGCTAGGCAAGGAAATGGCCAACGTCGCCTATCGGCTTAAGCGCCAGCTCAAACAAATCGAACGCGTTGAGATTCTGGGTAAAATTAACGGTGCTGTAGGTAACTACAATGCCCACCTGACAACCTACCCAGACATTGACTGGGAAGCCAACGCACGCACCTTTGTGGAAGGCTTAGGACTAAGCTTCAACCCCTATACCACACAGATTGAGCCCCACGACTACATTGCCGAGCTTTTCGATGCAGTTTGCCGTTTCAACACTATTTTGATCGACTTTGATCGCGACGTATGGGGCTATATTTCGCTGGGCTACTTTAAGCAGCGCACCGTCGAAGGCGAAATTGGCTCATCGACCATGCCGCATAAAGTTAACCCAATTGACTTTGAAAACTCCGAAGGCAACCTTGGGCTGGCCAATGCCGTGCTTAATCACTTGGCCCAGAAACTACCGATTTCACGCTGGCAGCGCGACCTGACGGATTCCACTGTGTTGCGCAACTTAGGCGTTGGCTTGGCTTACGGCCTGATTGGCTATCACGCTAGCCTCAAGGGTATCAGCAAGCTTGAAGCAAATCCTGAGCGCCTAGCTGAAGACCTGGATAACAGCTGGGAAGTACTGGCTGAGCCAATTCAAACGGTCATGCGTCGCTATGGCATCGAAAAGCCCTACGAAAAGCTTAAAGAATTAACCCGCGGCAAACGTATTGACCAAGCAGGCTTTGCCGCTTTTATTGATACGCTAGAGCTACCCGAGTCGGTTAAAAATGAGCTAAAAGCCCTCTCTCCTGCCAGCTATATTGGTAATGCGAAGGCTCAAGCCGAAGCACTTAACCAGCGGCTTGCTGCACTCTAAACGACGCACTGCGCCCTTAGTAAGGCGCAGCGCTCATTTGAACTAGGAGAACGCCATGAGCCAACACGATAAGCCACTCACATTGCTGGGCGATTTAACGCCCGAAGACTTCTTGGCCAATTACTGGCAGCAGAAGCCGCTGCTGATTCGTGGCGCTATCCCCGACTTTATTAGCCCCATCGACCCCGATGAGCTAGCCGGGCTTGCCTGCGAGCCCGGTGTAGAAGCGCGTCTTGTAGAAGAAAATGGGCCTGATGGTCCCTGGCAGGTTTCCCACGGCCCGTTTGACGACGCAACCTTTGAGCGCTTGCCGGAAGGCAACTGGAGCCTCCTGGTTCAAGCCGTCGATCACTATGTACCGTCTATCGCTGCACTAATGGATGAATTTGATTTCCTTCCCCGTTGGCGGTTAGACGACATCATGGTCAGCTATGCGCCGCCCGGTGGTAGCGTCGGCCCACATATCGACCAATACGATGTTTTCCTGTTACAGGCTAGCGGCCACCGGCGTTGGCAACTAGGCGGTAAGCAGCCAGACAACGCGCCCATTATCCAAGGTATCGATCTACGTATTCTTGAAACCTTTGAGATTGAAGCCGACTCTGACTGGACGTTATCACCGGGCGATATGCTGTATCTCCCCCCTGGTTGGGCGCACCACGGCGTTAGTCAAACCGACGACTGCATGACTGTTTCGGTAGGGTTTAGGGCACCCTCAGCGGATGAAGCCATCACATCCTACGCTGACTATCTAGGAGAGCAGCTCTCTGACTCCCACCGCTATAGCGATGCAGGCATGTCTCCTGCAAGCCAAGTGGGTGAACTAGATGATGCGGCCGTTGAACGTATGCGCCAGTTCGTACTCTCCACCTTGGACAATCCTGAGCAAATAGCCCAGTGGTTTGGTCGCGTCATGACACAACCAAAATACATTGACCAAGTAGCGCCCCTTGAAGTGCCAATGACGGAAGCTGACCTTGTTGCGCAACTACAACACGGTGAACCACTGTTTCATATGCCGGGTTCCCGCGTTGCTTGGCGAAGCGATGCCAACGGCACCACGCTCTTTGTCGACGGCGACGGACACTCATGCTCAACCGAGTTAGCCAAGCGGCTTGCAGACCCATCGCCTATGTATGAAGACGTACTTGCCATTGATGGGGCAGCAGCGCTGATAACACAGTTAGTAAACACCGGAAGCCTAGGCTTTATGGGCGAAGAGGATGATGAGGAGTAGCTAGCGGTGTCGACGACAACCATTATTAACGGTGATTGGAGTACGCTAAAGGATATAGCTTCCGAGATCCGCCGCGTGGTGTTTATCGAAGAGCAGAGCGTGCCTCAAGAGGAGGAGTGGGATGGCCGTGACGAGGAGTGCAGCCACTTCATTGCCTATCTTGAGGATCAGCCAGTGGGGACTGCGCGACTGCTGCCCGACGGCCATATTGGGCGCGTCGCGGTACTCGATAGCGCGCGTGGCGCTGGCATTGGCTATCAACTCATGGAAGCAGCCATTCAGGCTGCTCGAGAAGCAGGCCATACCCATGTAGCGCTGAGCGCTCAATTGCACGCCCTCGCCTTTTACCAACGCTTGGGATTTGTGGCGCATGGTGGCACTTTTATGGATGCCGGAATACCTCACCGGGAAATGCTACTAACGCTGTAGTCGCTTTTTTTTGACTACGATTGTGATCAATCAATGAGAGCGCCACTGCTATGTGGCGCTTTTTTTGCTCCATTTTCAGCCCACCTGACGAAAAACGACTACACAAACAGAGCGTTTCAGCACGCTCCTGTAGTTGAACTACAACCCCTTCTGCCCCCAAGTGACAATTGTTGAACCTGCCGTTCTCGTTGATAGTTATTGCACCGCAGCGTTATGGCGCAACATCGAAGTTAGCCAAACAGGAAACGCTGTAACCGACGTTTAAATAAGCGTCTCCACAATGATCACTCTCCGATGCGACGTTTGACTAAGAGACGTTTTGCTCAGAGACAATTGGCGTAGAGACAGCGCGTTAAATTTCGATAATGCTGAACACATCTTCGCAGGTGCAGCATAAGAATAAGCTAACTTGCGAAATAGCTATCATGACCCCGGAGGAAACAGCTTATGTCAGGACTGCTCGACGATATCAAAGCAATGGCCCAACTGCGCGAAGCTCAAGGCGGCAAATGGGAAGCGATCAAACCTGAATACGCTGCACGCATGCGTGCTCAGAACCGTTTTCATACCGGTTTGGATATTGCACGCTACACTGCAAAAATTATGCGTGACGATATGGCGGCCTACGACGCCGACACGTCTAAGTACACGCAGTCTCTGGGGTGCTGGCACGGTTTTATTGGTCAACAAAAACTGATTTCCATTAAAAAGCACTTTGGCACGACTAAGCGCAGTTACCTCTACCTGTCAGGCTGGATGGTAGCCGCCTTACGCTCCGAGTTCGGCCCGCTGCCCGATCAGTCCATGCATGAAAAAACATCCGTCGCTGATCTGATCGAAGAGCTGTACACCTTCCTGAAGCAGGCAGATGCTTGGGAGCTTAACCACCTGTTCCGCGCCCTGGATGAGGCCAAAGAAGCAGGCGACAGCGCTCAAGAGCAAGAACTGATCAGCAAAATCGATAACTACGAGACACATATCGTACCGATCATTGCTGATATCGATGCCGGTTTTGGTAACGCTGAAGCGACTTACCTGCTGGCCAAGAAATTCATCCAAGCGGGCGCTTGCTGTATCCAGCTTGAAAACCAAGTTTCCGATGAGAAGCAGTGTGGTCACCAGGATGGTAAAGTCACCGTTCCCCACGAAGACTTCCTGGCAAAAATCAATGCAGTGCGTTATGCCTTCCTTGAGCTCGGCATCGAAGATGGCGTTATCGTGGCGCGTACTGACTCGCTAGGCGCAGGCTTAACCCAGAAAATCGCAGTGACTAACGAACCTGGCGATCTAGGCGACCAGTACAACAGCTTCTTAGATGGCGATGTCATCGAAAATGCTGGCGACATCAATAATGGTGACGTGGTTATCAAACAAAACGGTAAGCTGGTTAAGCCGAAGCGTTTAGCGTCAGGTCTCTACCAGTTCAAACCGGGCACTGGCGAAGACCGCGTTGTGCTTGACTGTATCACCAGCCTGCAAAACGGTGCTGACCTGCTGTGGATTGAGACCGAGAAGCCACACGTCGGCCAAATTGCCAGCATGGTTAACCGCATCCGCGCCGTCGTGCCCGATGCCAAGCTGGTTTACAACAACTCACCGTCATTTAACTGGACGCTGAACTTCCGCCAGCAAGTATTTGATGCCTGGGAAAAAGAAGGCAAAGATGTTTCCGCTTACCAGCGTGACAAGCTAATGGGTGTTGAATACGACAACACTGAACTTGGTCAGCTAGCGGATGAGTGGACACGTAACTTCCAACGCGATGGCGCTCGTGAAGCCGGTATTTTCCACCACCTGATCACGCTGCCAACTTACCACACAGCGGCACTATCGACTGACAACCTGGCTAAAGGCTACTTCGGTGATGAAGGCATGCTGGCCTACGTCGCAGGGGTACAGCGTCAGGAGATTCGTCAAGGCATCGCTACCGTAAGACACCAGGACATGGCTGGCTCTAATATTGGCGACGACCATAAAGAGTTTTTCCACGGCGACGCGGCACTTAAAGCCGGTGGTAAAGACAACACCATGAACCAGTTCGGCTAATCATTTAATTAGCACGACACAACAGGGGGCTTAGGCTCCCTGTTTTTTTATAAGCTAGCCTTACAACATCCCTCTCCTGATCAAGCATCGTAGTCACTTTTACACATTGCTTTCTTAATACTTGTCTACACTTTAATCCATGATCTTTCCTGTTGATGGCTAGTCAAAACTAGTCGCTTAGGTTATCTTTGGCGAACGCTGTTCTATAACTAGCTTACGTATTACCCCCGTTGCGGCTTAGCAGCCATGCGGGTCAAGACACACTGGAGGTTTGAATGAAACGTTTACTACCTATTGCAGCATTGAGCATTCTCACGCTGGCAGGTTGTGCCAACACTGCGCCTTATTCAGGTGATGTATACCGTGGCAATCAAGCGCAAACAGGCCAAAGCGTGACCTATGGCACCATCGTGGCGGTCCGTCCTGTACAAATCCAGGCAGACAGCCGTACAGGCAACCTGTTGGGCGGCGGTGGCGGTGCTGTCATCGGCGGCCTGCTGGGTAGTCAAGTTGGTGGTGGCTCTGGTCGTCAACTAGCAACCGTTGCAGGCGCATTAGGTGGCGCAATTGCCGGTACCGCAGCAGAAGACCGCGCTAACCGCATTAATGCGTTGGAAATGGAAATTCGTCGCGACGACGGCACAGATGTGATCGTGGTTCAAAGCGCAGACCGTCAATATCAAGCAGGCCAGCGTGTTCGCCTGATCGGTAGCGGCGCTAACTTAAGCGTAGCTCCTTACTAAGTTCGTCTTACCAAACGCTTCCTAGCCAGTAACAAGGTAGCGCCGTAATAGAAAAATGCCCGACCAAGCCTACTTGGTCGGGCATTTTTGTCGCCTTCGTTAATGGCTAACAAGGCATAAGTTAGTGAGCTACTTTATTGCTCGCCCAGCTTGCCAGCTTTGCGATTACCAAACCAATAATGGTCAACAGGATAACGACCAGAAGAATATCGACTGGACGAATCAACGTTGTAGCACCCAACACGGCTAATGCTGCCACCCATAAATAGCGGTTGTCGCCATGTGTTTTTAATACCTCAGGCAGCATTTTATCCAGCCCCTGACTGACACTGCTATCCCAGCGTTTGTTCGCAAAGTAGGCAATTAGCACAAAGGCGATAACCCAAATCAAGAAGATCGTCATAACCAGCTCCAGTGAATGTTGTCTAAAGGGGGAAAAGAAGTTGTCGTAGGGTATCCCCGGTTACCCCGTGGCGCAATAGCGCCAAAGGAGTGGGAGGAGGAAAAAGCCTGTTTACCCCCTGACAAGCAAGCTCTCACGCGTTACCATGTTGGGACATGCACTCACCGAAAGGTTATTAAATGCAAATTGCGCAAAACTCGGTTGTCGCGTTCCACTACACCCTGACCAATGATGCAGGTGAAGTGCTAGACAGTTCCGAAGGCCGTGAGCCGCTGACGTATCTACACGGCGCTGGCAACATTATTCCGGGTCTGGAAAAAGAGCTCGAAGGCCGTGCCGAAGGCGATAAGCTGAACGTAAAAGTAACCCCAGAAGAGGGCTACGGTGAAGTTCAAGAACAGCTGATGCAAGAAGTACCTCGCGATGCGTTCCAAGGCGTTGAAAGCATTGAGCCGGGCATGCAGTTCCAAGCCCAGACTCAAGGCGGCCCGCTGATGGTTACCGTCAAGAAAGTTGAAGGCGACACAGTTGTAGTTGATGGCAACCACCCGCTGGCTGGCCAACATCTTAACTTCGATGTTGAGATTGCAACCGTTCGTGAAGCAAGCCAGGAAGAAGTCGAGCACGGTCATGTGCACGGCGAAGGCGGCGTAGAGCACTAAGTTGCTTAACGCGTGCTTATAGGGCGGCCTAGGGCCGCCCTTTTTAATGGGCGCTCCCCCGCTTTACTCCTCAGGGATAATCACCAACTGTCCATAGCGCACGCTACGTGATGATGTCACTTCATCAGAAAACTGCTTCAACGCGCTACCCTGCCCCTTTAATAACGCCACTTCCAGACAGCTATCATGATTAATATGCACATGAAGCGTCGATAGCGTTAGATCATGATGATCATGAGAGTGTCGGGTTAAGCGTTTCGATAAGTCTCGCGCCGCATGATCGTACACATAGACAAGCGCGCCCATACACGGCGCTTCGGGCGCAACCTCCTCTTTGGCCTGCTTTAACCCACTGCGTGTTAAATCGCGTATCGCTTCTGAGCGGTTTTGGTAGCCGCGCGCATGCATCAATGCATCGACCTCGCTCAGCAGTTCCTCATCCAGCGTTACCGTTACCCGTTGCATATTCTCTCCTAAACTAACGCCGCAAGCGCGGAGCCACCGTGACTTCCAGCCCTTATAGTATGATGTTATTGTAAAAACATCATACGGTTGGTTTCTGGGGTGCCTCATGCGTCGTACTATCTTACTGGGTCTGGCGGCTACGTGCGTCGCGTTTAGCTCCCCCGCCATCAGCAAAGAGCAATTGGTGTTGGCAATCGGCGGAGAGCCCGAGCAGGGATTCAACCCACTGCTTGGCTGGGGCCAGTACGGTAGTCCGCTTTTTCAATCGACGTTGCTAACCCGCGGACGTGACCTTACACCAGAAGCCGGCTTAGCAACGGCATGGACACTGTCAGAAGATCGACTCACCTGGATACTCACTCTGCGCGATGACGCTCGCTTTAGTGACGGCACACCGTTGACTGCCAAGGATGTTGCCTACACCTTTAATGCCGCAAAACAAGCCGGTGGCCGGGCCGATTTAAGCGCACTGAACAACGCCAGCGCCATCGATAACACTACCGTGGAACTGTCTTTAAACGCGCCGCGGATTACCTTTATCGATCAGTTAATGACGCTTGGTATCGTTCCTGACGCTAACAGAGAAAATGGTTATCGCGAAGGCTACGGTAGACAACCGCTGGGCTCAGGCCCTTATCGGCTAGTCGAATGGCAAGAGGGCGAGCAACTAATTGTAGAGCGGAACCCCTATTTCCATGGCCCCACACCGGCCTTTGAACGACTGGTGTTTGTATTTACTGGCGAAGAGTCCACGTTAAGCGCGGCCCATGCTGGGCAGCTCGACCTTGCCGCTGTGCCACCAGCACTCGCCACCAACCTACCAAGCGATATGCAGCGCATCGTCATGGAAAGCGTCGATAATCGAGGTATTTTGTTTCCTATGCAGCCTGCCACGGGCGAGCAGGCCGCGTCTGGTGCGCCTATCGGTAACGATGTTACTGCCGATAGTGCGATACGCCGGGCGGTTAATCTTGCCCTTGATCGAAACACTCTCGTTGACGTCGCTCTTAATGGTTTTGGACGCCCCGCATTTGGCCCTGCCGATGGGCTACCCTGGAGCCTGGATGACGAAGCCTTTACAGCGCCCAACCGTGACCGTGCCAATGCGCTACTCGATGCAGCAGGCTGGGAGCGCCATGCCGACGGGCTACGCTATAAAAACGGCCAGCCCGCCCGTTTTCGCTTGACCTACCCTGCCAGCGACACCACTCGCCAACTGCTCGCCCAGGTAAGCGCCGAGATGGTACGCCCACTGGGCATTGAGATGCAGCCGACAGGCCGCCACTGGGACGAAATACAGCGTGAAGCACTGCACCAAGACGCCATCGTCTTCGGCTTTGGCAGCCACAGCCCACAAGAGGTGTACTACCTGTTTCATAGCCAGCACGCGGGGTTTGGCTTCTATAACAGTGGCTATTACTCAAACGCGACGGTGGATAGCCACCTAGAAGCCGCTCAAGCGGCCGCAGGGGCAGAAGAAGCTAACCGCCACTGGCAAGCCGCCCAGTGGGATGGCAATACGGGCTATGGCTTTAGGGGCGATACTAGCTGGGCATGGATGGTTAACCTAGCCCATGTATATGCAGCCAACACCTGCCTTGACCTTGGGGAATTAGGCATTGCGCCTCACGGCCACGGCTGGCCGATTACCGCCAACCTGCTTGAATGGCGCTGGACGTGCGATTGATTAAGACACTGGCAAGCCGCTTAGTACGGCTAGCATTGGTATTGCTGTGCGTCGCTATAGTGACGTTTGGGTTAGTCATGCTCTCGCCTATTGACCCTGTGGATGCCTATCTTGGCCCTCAAATGGCACAGGTAAGCCCCGAACAGCGCGCCCTAATCGCTGAAAGGTGGGGCTTTGATGCCTCGCCTGCCGTTCAATTTGGTCATTGGCTAAGCCAATTGCTAAGTGGCGAGTTAGGCTGGAGTCATATCTACAATCAACCGGTTAGCGAAGTTATCAATCAGCGTTTCCAACGCTCTTTTATCTTGCTGGGTAGCGCTTGGCTAATGTCGTTGCTTGTTGGCTTTGCGCTGGGCGTCATCGCCGGTGCGAAAGAAGGCTCACCACTCGACCGGCTGATTAGTGGCTACGCCTATGTCACCGCCTCAACGCCTGCTTTTTGGCTTGGCATGTTGGCTGTACTACTGTTCTCCGTTTATCTCGGCTGGACCCCGACCTGCTGCGCCGGGCCGGTGGGCGTACTCAACCAAGACGTTAGCATGCTGACTCGATTGCACCACTTAGTACTCCCAATGATGACACTGGCCCTGCTAGGCATCGCCACCATCACCCTTCACACCCGCGCACGCATGATAGCGCTGATGAACTCCGACATCGCCCTTCACGCTTTTGCCCAAGGAGCCAGCCGATCAGATATCGCCTGGCGTCATGGCCTACGTCATGCCAGTCTCCCGGCACTAACGCTCGCTTTTGCTTCGCTGGGAGAGTTGTTTGGCGGCTCAATATTAATCGAGCAGGTATTTGCCTACCCCGGCCTTGGACAAGCCACTGTTGAAGCAGGACTACGTAGTGATGTTCCGCTACTGCTTGGGATAGCGCTGTTTACCGCGCTGTTTGTCAGTGTCGGCAATCTGATCGCAGATAGCCTGTATCCACTTATCGACCCACGCATGGCACAGGAACAGCCATGAGGATGATCCAACCACGCTTAGCCGCCGCTGGCTATATTGGCCTTCTACTCATAGTATTGGTTTTGCTGATAAGTAGCCCATGGTGGGCAGGTCATAGCGCGGCACAAATGCAGTTTGATGCGCGCCTTATGCCACCGAGCACCAGCCATTGGCTAGGCACCGACGCTTTGGGACGCGAGCTATGGTCGCGAACACTGGCTGGGTTAAGGCTCAGCTTTTGGGTAGGACTAAGCGCTGCGCTACTCGGCACACTCATTGCGTTAACACTAGCGACGCTAGCCACACTTTCAACCACGCTAGATGCGCTAGTTAGCCTGCTGATTGACACACTGCTAAGCGTACCGCATCTGATATTGCTACTACTGTTAGCCTTTGCTTTAGGTGGTGGTACACAGGCAGTGATTATTGCCGTGGCGCTTACCCACTGGCCAAGTTTAGCCAGGATACTGCGGGCGGAGCTCTTTTCCCTACGCCATGCCCCCTATGTCGCTATTTCCCAGGCACTAGGAAAAAGCCGCCGTTTTATTTTAGTACACCACTTACTCCCCCATTTAATTCCCCAGTGCATTGTTGGCGCGCTGTTGTTGTTTCCTCACGCCATTCTGCATGAAGCCGCTCTGACTTTCCTAGGCGTAGGTTTAGACCCAACCCAACCCGCTATCGGGGTATTACTCGCCGATGCTATGCGCTACTTAACCGGGGGCTTTTGGTGGTTAGGGGTATTCCCAGGCCTAGGGTTACTGCTGATGGTGCTATCGATTGATCGTTTAGCGGTGCAATTGCGTCGCGCTCTATAACGGGAGGGAGCTAGCATGCTGTATATAGAGAACCTGACGCTGCAATTGCCCTACTACAAGCACTGGTGGCGACGAGAGTGGACCACCTGCGTTGATAACCTGTCGTTAAGCATACACCCCGGTGAAGTACATGCCGTCATTGGTGCATCCGGCGCAGGCAAAAGCCTGCTAGCCTACACGATTATGGGATTACTGCCGGAAGCGGCAAAAACCAGTGGTCAGCTATTTTTTAAAGATACGCCATTGACCGCTGAGCGCCAGCGCCAGCTAAGAGGCCGCCAGCTGGCCCTCATTCCGCAATCGCTCAATGCCCTAGACCCACTCGCTAGTAGTCAACGCCAAGTCAGTTGGGCGGCTCGCCGGGCAGGGCAAAGCAAAACCGTTGCTTGGCGCAGCGCAGAGCGCACACTAAATCATTATCAGCTCAATCATCACGCCCAGCGGGCATACCCCCACCAGCTTTCAGGCGGCATGGCGCGGCGTGTTTTAGCCGCCATGGCCCAAATAGGTAACGCTAGCCTGATTATTGCCGACGAACCAAGCGTAGGTTTAGACCCTCAACAGCGCGATCGTGTATTGGCCGCTCTAAAGGCGCTCGCGCTTGAGGGGAAGGCCATCATGCTAATTACCCACGATTTGCGCCATGCGTTACCCATAGCCGACCATGTAACGATATTGCGCCAGGGAAAGTGCATTGAAGCCACCCCTGCCATTGCCTTTCAAGGCAATGGGGAACAGCTTAAAAGCACCTATGCCTGCGCGCTATGGAATGCTCTGCCCGACAACACCTTTAGTACTCAGGTGCGTGCTAACGAAAGTGCCACTCATGCTGATGCCATCGACCTGTCTAAGGAGCCAACCATTGCTTGATGCGCAAAAAATCACCTTTGGCTTCCGTTCTCAAGCACCTCTATTAACGCAACTTTCGCTATCACTTGAGCGGGGAGAATGGCTAGGGCTAAGCGGTGACTCAGGGGCAGGCAAATCTACGCTGGGAAAACTCTTGGCTGGCTTACTGCGGCCACAACAGGGTGAGATTTATGCCGACGATAAGCCATTACTCTCTCGTGGACTGCGGCCGGTACAGTGGCTGCCGCAATCACCGGAGCTTGCCGTCAACCCACGTTGGCGAGTAAAGAAAGTACTCTGCGAGGCATGGTGCCCTTACGAATCATTAATACAGGACTTTGGCATCCAACCTGATTGGCTATCGCGTTATCCAAGTACCTTATCTGGCGGAGAATTACAGCGGGTATGCGTATTGCGGGCGTTAGCCCCAGGTGTGCGCTATCTGATCGCTGATGAAATCTCAACCATGCTCGATCCCATCACCCAAGTGGAGCTATGGCAGGCAATAAGAAAAGTTGCCGACCGCCACCAACTTGGCGTGTTAGTGATCAGCCATGACGCAGCACTGCTAGCGCGATTGTGTACTCGACGCCTCCATTTAGCCCAAGGTACGCTTAGCGCAGTTCACGACGCTCGAAGCGCCATAAACCAATGCTAATGATTAGCGTGACGCAAAGCAGTAGCCAAGACCCCACCGCTACGCCCTGCCACTGCGCCCAACGCCAAAATGGTTCTAGCCAGAATCCACCAATACTTGCCCCGAGGTAGTAAAACACTAAGTACAGCGCTGAGGCACTGCCCCTAGCACCTTGTGCATAGCGACCCACCCAGCTAGAGGCCAGGGAGTGTGCTAAGAAAAAACCAAACGCGTTAATGGTGAGACCAACAATAATCAGCGGCAGAGAATTGGCCAGCGTTACCGCCGTACCTAGCATCAAAATTAAGATGCCCACGCTCATGCAGCTCGCGGGTGAAAAACGTCCGGCTAATCGGCCTGATACCGTAGAGCCAAGCGTCCCCCCCAGATAGGTCAGGAAAATCAGCCCCAAGCTGCTAGCCGCTAATTGATAAGGCTCACCAGCCAAACGGAATGTGATATAGCTGTACTGATTGATAAAAATGAGAAAGTTAATTCCGCCCAGGCAATAAGCCGCCAACAGCACCGGCGTGCTCAAATGCCCAAGCAGATCACCGGCCGCTTGGCGAAATTTAAAACGCTTGGGTGTAAAGGCTCGACTATTGGGTAGCAGTCGCCAAAAAACCGCGCACCCGATTACCGTCATGATTCCTACCGCTAAAAATGCCGCCGAGGGGCCACCTAAGGTCGCCGCCCCACCGCCTACAATTCGGCCACTAATACCGCCCAGCGAATTGGCGCCGATATACAGACCAACCGCACTGAGCAAAGCGGGCTTTTCAAACTCATCTCCCATCCATGCAATCGCAACGGCTGGCAACCCGCCCAACACAAAACCCTGCAGTAAACGCAGCAATAATAAGCTTTCGAACGTAGGTGCAAACGCCAATGCGAGGGAGAGACCGCCTGCTAAGAGCAACGTGATGCGCATAATAGCCTCACGGCCAATCGCATCAGACAGGGGGCCAAATATGAGTAGCGCGAAAGCAAGGGAAAGCGTGGAGGCGGACATCAAAAAACTAACACCTAAGGTAGATACCCCATAGGTGTCCTTCAGCCCGGGGAGCAGCGGTTGCGGGACATATAAGTTGATAAAAACAAGGAACGACCCTAGGCAAAGAGCCGCAGTCGCGCGCCACCAGGCGCGCGTTCTAGCCTCGATCATATGATGTCCACACTAAGCAAAACTGATAGCAGACATTTACGGCATATAGCGGTTACTAAGCTGGGCTAAATTGGTCGGCTCTAGCGCGCGCCGAGACTGCCAATAGTAGCGCTGCCAGTAGCTGTTATCCAAACGAGAGATCATGACTCCCTTGGAAGAGGACGCGTGTAAAAAACGGCCATCCCCTACATAAATGCCCACATGGTTGTATCGACCTGGGGGGCGGAAGAAGACCAGATCGCCCGCCTGCAGCTCTTGGCGGTCGATCGGGCGTCCCTCATGTACTTGATCATAGGTAGAGCGTGGCAGCTCTAAATTAAATGTGTCACGAAACACATTTCTTACCAGAGCAGAGCAATCAATGCCTTGTTTCGAGGTGCCGCCAATTCGGTACGGCGTCCCCGCCCATCGCTGATGCTGCTCTAAAAGTGCTTGCCGAATGATCGTAGGTGGCGGCGTCTGAAGGCTACGCAGTTGGCCAGTGGCGTTACTGACCGGGGACATTGCGAGGTTTTCACCTTCTGCCAATCCCGGCAGCGCCATTGAGAAATAATTCTCGGGTGGCTCCATGCCCTGGCGTGAGGCGGAGCCCGCACAACCAGTTAAAACAGCGACAACAGCACAAACACTTACAACACGGACAGCGGTCACAGCGGGGTGTGGTGACGCAACCATGCGATTAACCTCGTAACAATAAAAATATTTAATGGGAATGAGGTATGAAAAAACTCATTTTTTTCAAACCCTGGACTATAAGCTAATTACCCTGTGCTTGGCGAGCTTCAATGCAAAATTCGCTGATCGCCCGGTAACGTATCGATATGTAGCGGCGCAAAGTGGCGCGGTTTATTACCAGGAAAATCAAGGCTCGCCCAGGGACCAGCCAGTATAGGGGCGCCACACAACCATGCGACTAACGCCTGCCGAAACCCAGCCAGAAAGCTTTCTCGCTCAGGTGTTTCGCCCATAAAAAACGAAAAACCGGCGTACATTCCCGCGGAGTACTCTTGCCAGCCAGAATAGTGATTAGCCGCCAGCTTATAAGCACGATCCAACACGTCGGCAAACGCTTGCCGGTCTAACCAACCAAGCTGGCGCGCCGCAATGGCGAGGTCGACTAATTGAGCAATGTCCCAGGCAGCCATATCTACATCGTTACAACCATCTTCATTACTTTGCACCCGACGCAGGCGGAGCAGATGATGGCGCTCCTCCTCGGCACAATCACCCGACTCTAAAATAGCGATTTCGGCATCTAAGCGATCAGGATTAAGTGTGTAGGGCGCATAGTTAATCTGGTACTCCTGACGATCCCCAGATTCGAGCATGAAGGTCAAGAATTCCTGCATGTCATCAGCACTGGTCAGATGATAATGGCTTTCCACCCATTCACGGATATCAGCGCACTCTCTAGGGCTTTCCACTTGAGGCTCACTCCACACAGCGCTATTAAGCGGCCCAACCAGCGACATGGCCGTAAAATGACTTAGCGTTGGCCGTTCACCAGGTTCACACCACGCATCAGGATGCCAATTCAACCAATGGAAAAGACTGCCGGGATCCTCTAAGTGCCAGGCAATTTCATTAATTAATGAATCGTGCTCCGGCTCTGGTAAGCAGCTTTCCCAAGCAAACCATGCTTCAAGCAAACGCTTTGGTGTGGCATAAAAGCGACACAGGCAACTACGCAAAGCGCTGGCATGCGTCATCAGTGGTTCACGCTCAAAGAGGCTGCTGTCCAGCACCATATGTAAGTAGAACGCGAACTTCTCTGCCATATGAATAGTGGCAGCATGACGGCTAACCCCTTTTACTGCATTACGCTGCTTTAGCTCGTCAGGCGTAGGCTGACCAAACGGCGTCTGCGATGGCGGTATAACGCCATGAACGGCGTCTGCGGCAAGCTGATTAAGATGGTGCGCCTGGGCCGGTAGCCAATAGCGCACCAACGCTTGGTGCCCCTCATCAGCATGCAGGTCTAACGAATCCTGAAGGTAGACCGCCGCCTCGGCTCGGCGCTGCTCTGAAATAGGCGCTGATGGATTCAACTGGCGCAGCATTACATCCGGTTCTCGCACGCTGGCCAGGGCCAGTAACCAATGATGGGAAGTATTTCTCCACTGTTTAATGCGTTCACGAGACGCGCTCAGCGTTGGCTCATCCAGCAGCGAGCTTAGTGGACATTTCCACGGACTATGAGGCGCCTGCGTCAGGAGCTTATGCCGTGTACTCGGCGTCATACCACGCCGATCGACCCCTTCAAACAAACTTTGGCCTCGCATATAGGCTTTCAGCACCGCGTACCAATCATGGTAACGACGGCTTATTAAGTCAGCCGCATGCGCTGCGAGATCATCAGCCTCCGCTTGGCTTAACCAGCCACAGCAAGCGCCCGCCCACGCCAATTCAACCAGTCGTAGCCAATCCCAAGCGGCCCACTCCAGTGGCTCACCTTGGCTGACGAATGTAGTCAACACCGGTGCATAAGGGGCATCTGCAACAGCACCCCGCTGCCACTCTTGGCGCTGAGCATGATCCATAGTGAGCAGTTCACGGGCTTCGATATCCCAGCTCTGCCGCTCCCCCTGGGCGCTTAACCACAGCATCACTTCAAGCAACTGATCACGATCATGAACCTGCCAGATACGTGCTAGCCATTCAGGGGCGTCTGGCCAGTCAGCAGAACTTGCTGGGTAACTGAGCACAGAGCGAAACAGCGCACATAGACGCCACGGCTGTGCTGATTGGCTCTCTGGCCATAGCGCCTGGGGTTCAGGTAATCGTGCCAGTGCGGCGTCAAGAACTTGCCAAGTGATGCCTTCGCCTTCACTTTCTAAATCCGCTAGCGCCTGACAAGCGTCAATAAAGCGATCATCCGCGCCGGTTTCCCACCCTTTCACGCCAAGCGCTCGGCGCAGGTCGGAAAGCCAAGCGCGCAGATCGCTGTAATCAGACGTAATACGAAGGGTAATATGATGCGCCCACGTTTGCGCCTGAGATTGTGTCAGCCAGCCTGCCGCGCCTGCTAGCGCTGCCCACTCTAGCGCCCCCAATAGTCGATCAGCTTCACCGGCTGGGGCATCCAGCGCAAAAAAGAGCTGATCAGCCAACTCGCCACGGTGTGCAATACCCAGCTGTAGCAGACGTTGTTCGGCCGCTCCCGCATCCACCGTCAGCGGATGCGGCGTAAAGGCCCAATCACACAGCACAAGCTGTTGAGCCCACCAGGCATTCAGTGCATCGGCCAAAAGACACCTCTAAGAAACAGGAAGCTATTAATGAAAATAAAAAAGAGTGAGCAGCCTACACAATAAGGCCGCTTAAAATAAAAAGAGACGCCGTTGTAACGACATCGTCAAAATGGCATTGCTAAGAGGGCATAGTGTAACGGAAAGTGGCGCGCAGGCCGATAGCGATGAAACGTTAAAACGAGGCAAAAAACGAGCACCTAAAACAGCACTGCCCGGCGCAGGGCCGGGCAGCAAATAATGCACTAGGTTGGCTATGCTAAGCGCTTTTAACTTTACTGATTATCCATAACAACACGACTGCACCGACGGTTGCGGTCACCAACGAACCGATAAAACCGCCCGCTTGCAGACCTAACAGGCTAAATAAAAACCCGCCAAGCACTGCGCCAACAACACCGACACCAATATTGCCCAAAATACCAAAACCACCGCCACGCATGATGTTGCCAGCGATCCAGCCAGCCAAACCACCAATAATCAACCACGCAATAAAGCCCATAGTGCCTCCTTGATGTTCACTTTCGTCAGGGTTTTACCTATAACATCTTAACTGCAACGTTTTATCCGCAGTGTTTTACGTATAACTGTTGCTTGTCCTACCATAGCACACGGCGCTACTGTCCTGCCCATTTGATCCCCTTCCTTACAAGGAAACCCTATGATTCCCGATTCTCTCAAGCAATTACTGTCCGATGTAGACGGCCACCAGCAGGTAACCTGGCAAGGACGCGACATAGCGCTGTTCAAGATGGCTTGGGGAGAAATGGCCATTAGCCTACAGGGCGCACAAGTGCTGCATTTTGAACCCGCTGACGACACCGGCTGGCTTTGGGTTACCCCCACACCGCAGGCGCTTCCAGGTGCGATCCGTGGTGGTATTCCCCTATGCTGGCCCTGGTTTGGCGACGAACGCTATGCCGATGAAAGCCCTGACCGTAACGGCCCTTTTCACGGGCTTGCTCGTCACGCTCAGTGGCGTTTAGACGCGATTGATGACCATGCTGAAGGTATTGAAGTGCATCTCTCTCCTATCGAGCGTCTACATAGTCAGCTAACCGCTCGCGTCGTCATTCAAGCGAATGCCCAACGCTTGAACGTCGAATTGATTAGCGAAAATATTGGCGAAGTACCGGTCAAAATCAGCGGGGCGCTACATACCTATTTGGCGGTTAGTGATGTGCACCAGTGCCGCCTGGAAGGGTTGGCCGGCGCACGTTATTTAGACAAACTGCGCGGCTTTGGCGAAGACCAACAACAGGGTACGCTGGCTATTCGCGGCGCCGTCGACCGTATTTATCACACCAATGAAGCCGTACTGTTGAACGATGGGCAGCGCACGCTGCGTATTGCCAAACAATCCAGCGACTCCACCGTGGTGTGGCACCCAGACAGCGATTTGCCCAGCGATACGCCAGCCGACGCGGCACGTCACTTTTTTTGCGTTGAAGCTGCTAACACCCGCCTCGATCCAGTATGGCTAGTCCCCGGCGCACAACACCTACTAGGTACGACATTAAGCCGCGGTTAATCCTCGGTTCATCAAGGCTTTGTTATCATCAAAGCAATTAATGTTTTTAAGGGAGACATAATGGATCCACAGCAATGGCTGGAGGCTGCCACCTTTGCCTTTAACCTGATCGGCATGGTGGTATGCTTAGTTGGCTTAACACTTGCGCAAAAAATGCAGCGCCGCTGGCCAGGGTATAGCGTCGCTGTGGTTGGGTTTATCATCGCCACCCTACCCATGCTTTCCCAGGTTGTACTAATAAGGAATTGATAGGATGCGCCAGCCGTTAAGTCGCGAACTGAGCAATTTATTAGAGCGAGGCCGTGACCGGCAATTAAGGCTGGCGGTAACGGGGCTGTCTCAGGCAGGGAAAACCGCGTTTCTAACGTCTCTGGTTAACCAACTGCGCCACGCTGGGGTAGAGGCTCAACTAGACTTGTTACCCGCCGCCCGTGAAGGGCGTTTGCTGGGTGCGCAGCGGTTGAACCAGCCTGACCTTGGCGTGCCGCGTTTCCCCTATGATCCTGGCATGGCGGCGCTACGTGCTACGCCGCCGCGCTGGCCCGAACCCACCCGTGGCATCAGTGAACTGCGCTTACAGCTACGCTACCGCCCTGCCCAACAGGGCTGGTTCACCCCAGATATTGCCCACTTAACCCTCGACTTGTTCGACTACCCAGGCGAGTGGCTGCTGGATTTACCCCTGCTACAGCACGATTTTTACAGCTGGTGCCAGGCGCAGTCACTGCATGAAGGGCCACACCGGAAGGTGTTATTCAGCGAATGGCTAGCGGAGGCTGAACAATTAGACCCTGCCGCCGAGGCTGATGAAGCTAAACTGGCAGCGCTCGCAGATGCCTATGCCCAAGGTCTTCGCCGGGCTAAACAGGCAGGCTTTTCCGATCTTCAGCCAGGACGTTTTTTGCTCCCTGGCGAGCTAGATGGCGCGCCAGTACTGCAATTTTTTCCGCTACCTGAATTAAATGCACCAAAAGAAACCCTGGAAGCACTACCTGATACTAGTATTTACGCCACCTTGGCCGCGCGCTTTCGCTACTATCAGCAGCAAGTGGTACGGCCCTTTTATCGTGACCATTTCCGTCGTTTCGACCGTCAGATTGTGCTGGTCGATGTGCTTGGTGCGCTTAATGCCGGGCCGGAACGCTTTGAAGACCTTTCCCATGCGCTGCGCCAACTGATGCAAAGCTTCGATTACGGCAAGCGCAGCCTGTTAACGCGTCTATTTGCGCCGAAAATAGACCGTCTGGCCATTGCTGCAACTAAAGCTGATCACGTGACGCCCGACCAGCACGGCAATGTTGTGCAACTGCTGGAGGCGTTACTCGCTGAGCCGCTTAAAGACCTGCGCTTTGCCGACATTCCGGTGAAGGCACTGTCACTGGCAGCCATACGCGCCACTGAAGCCCGTGAAGTGCTCCACGAAGGCAAACGCACCCCCGCACTAAAAGGCACTACCCTGGAAGGTGAAGACGTACTGGTCTACCCGGGTGACGTGCCAAACCGCCTTCCGAAACCCGACTTTTGGCAGCAGCAAGGCTTCGACTTTCCCAGCTTTCGCCCCATGTCTATTGACAGCGAAGCGCTTTCACACATCCGCATGGACGCCGCTATCGACTGGCTGATTGGAGATAAATTGATATGAGTAATCCTCAGCCGCGCCGGGATTTTCAAACAGAAGAAGCACCCGCCCCCAACCCCGAACAGTTGCGGCAGCGTGAAAGCTTTGCCGCGACTGAATCGCATCAGCCGCTGACTCTCCAGGCAGACATCAAAGCACTTCCGGAAGCGAGCCTGAGCACACCCCGAAAGCGCCGTTGGGGGTTGATGTTTGCCCTGGTCGGCGGTGCTACGTTGGGCAGCGTAGAACTGGCCACCGGCATTCCAGACGCCTTTTCCCAGTCACAGTGGATGACCATGGCTTGGCAGCTGTTTGGCATTAGCTTGATTGGTTTAGGCGGCTTGTCGTTGTTGAAAGAGCTTGGCCGTCTGCGCCGCTTAAAGCGCCATGACCGATTACGCCATGACCTCGCCGAGCTGCCACAGCGCTCTACCAAGCAAGCCCAATCCATGGCAGAGCAGCTCAAGCGCCAGCTAAAACTGAGCGACGATGATCCTCATTGGCAGGCATTTCAACGCGCCTGCCAGCCCCACCATAGCGGTGAAGAGATACAAACACTGCTGCGCTACCACCTACTGGCACCCCGCGACCGCGAAGCCCAACGCCTGATTACCCGTATGTCTGGCGAAACGGCCATTATGGTGGCTATCAGCCCACTTACATTGGTGGATATGGCACTGGTGGCCTGGCGCAGTCTTGCCATGGTCGACAGACTCTGCCGCCTTTACGGACTTGAGCTTGGTTACGCTAGCCGTCTACGACTGTTTCGCAATGTGCTGCATAACATGGCTTTTGCGGGAGCCAGTGAACTGGCCACTGACGCCAGCATGGATATGCTTTCGCTTGATTTGGCAGGCAGGCTTTCCGCCCGTGCGGGCCAAGGCTTGGCCACAGGCCTACTGAGCGCCCGTTTAGGGCTACGCGCCCAGCGTCTATGTCGCCCGGTGGCCTTTACGGATGAAGAGCAACCCAAGTTGGCCGATCTACGCCAAGACCTGTGGAGGCAAATCAAACGGCTCGATAAAGAGCCCGTTGCACAAGATCGTTAAACGGGATGGTTCGAGGCGATCCAATCGAGAAACGTGCGTTTGCCAGCCCCATTGTCATTTGGGTTGGCATCAATGATGCCGTAACCATTAGGCGTCGCCAGACTGAGATGCTTCAGTCCGACCAGCATGCCACGCTCGAGCATGTCTTCGACTAGCCCTCTCCAACCCAGCGCTACGCCTTGCCCTGCAATCGCCGCTTGAATCAACAGCGTATAGTTATTGAAATCCAGTTCGGAAGATTGCCCATAAGGCGCCCCACCCATTTGCTTGAAGTATGTCGGCCAATCCAGCCAGTGCTGCCGTTGATCAGCGGTAAGGGTCAGCAGGGGGACTTCAGCAAGCGATGAGAGCTGTTCCAAAGGGCCGTACTGTTTCAAAAAACCAGCACTACAGACGGGAAAAACCTCTTCCTGAAACAATGGAGAAGCGTTTTTCATCCCCCGTTCATCACAGAACATAATGGCCACATCGACCTCTTGCCCTCTCCAATCAAAGACTTCCTGGCTAGTTAAAATGCGCACGTCGATATTGGGGTGCTGCTGCCGAAATATCGGCAGCCGCGGCATCAGCCAGTAAGCAGCCAACGAAAAATCGGTCAAAATATTGACGTGCGGATTATGCTGGCGATGCTGCAGCCGTTCGATCGTTTCCTCGATGATCGAAAATCCCTCCTGAACACTGGCAAACAGCGCATGACCAGATTCGGTCAGTCGCACGCCACGGTATACCCGGTCAAAAAGCCGCAAGCCAAGCTCTTCTTCCAACGCCCGAACCTGCTGGCTGACCGCCGACTGGGTCGAACGCAGTTCATGAGCTGCTGCAGTAAAGCTCAGATGTCTGGCTGCTGCCTCAAAGACTCTCAATCCATTCTGCGACACCCTTTTACCCGCCGCTGACATTAGCTCACCTAATGGGAAACATTAAAAAATAGCCAGTTTACAGCATAACGGATTAGCAGAGAGACTGGTTAAGAATTGATACGCGCCACGACCTGGAGTTTCTGCACATGACTGCTCGACAACCTAACATTCTCTTTCTGATGGCCGACCAGATAGCAGCCTCAGCGATGCCCTTCCACGGCCACCCCATCGTAAAGACTCCCCACCTCTCACGATTGGCAGACGAAGGGGTAGTGTTCGACTCAGCCTACTGCAACACCCCGCTGTGCGCGCCATCTCGTTTTACGCTGATGGCCGGTCAATTGCCGTCACGCATTGGAGGTTATGACAATGCCGCTGATTTTCCAGCGGACACTCCCACTTTCGCCCATTATCTACGCGATGCTGGTTACTACACCGCCCTCACCGGCAAGATGCATTTCTGCGGCCCTGACCAGTTGCATGGTTTCGAGGAACGGCTGACCACCGACATCTACCCGGCCGACTATGGCTGGTTTGTCGACTGGGAAAACTTTCATGAACGGCCTAGCTACTACCACAATATGTCGTCGGTGATTCAGGCGGGGCCATGCGTGCGCTCCAACCAGCTCGACTTCGACGATGAAGTCGCTTTCCGCGCTAAGCGCTTTCTTTACGATTATGCCCGCAATGGCGAGCAGCGTCCCTTCTGCCTGACCGTTTCAATGACGCACCCACACGACCCTTACACCATCCCTAAGGAGTACTGGGACCGCTACCAGCACGACGCCATCGACATGCCACGGGTGCCCTATTCACGAGAGCTGATGGATCCACACTCCAAGCGGCTGCGTCATGTTTACCAGTGCGATGAGGGCACCATCAACGATGAGCAAATCCGCAACGCGCGCCATGCTTATTATGGGGCGCTAAGCTATGTCGACGATCAAATCGGTGACGTGCTTAAAGCGTTGAAGGAGACTGGCCTCGATGAAAACACCATCATTGTCTTCTCCGGTGATCACGGTGATATGCTCGGCGAGCGCGGCCTGTGGTACAAGATGAGCTGGTTCGAGGGCTCGGCACGCGTGCCAATGATTATCCATGCGCCACAACGCTTTACTCCAGGCAGGGTGCGTGAGTCGGTGTCGACCATGGATCTGCTGCCAACGTTTGCCGAACTAGCCCACGGTGGAAGTGCACCGGAGTATGCCGTGCCGATTGATGGTCGCAGCCTCTTGCCGCACCTGACGGGTAACGGTGGTCACGACGAGGTAATCGGCGAGTATCTTGGCGAAGGGGCTATTGCACCGCTACTAATGATTCGTCGCGGTCGTTACAAATTCGTCCACACTGCACCAGACCCAGATCAGTTATTCGATCTCGAAGCTGATCCGCTAGAGCTCAACAATCTCGCCGAAAGCCCTGCTTATCAGGAATTATGTAAGGAGTTTCGCAATGAGGTCGCCAGTCGCTGGGACTATGAGCAAATGCATAATGAGGTGATTGCCAGTCAACGGCGCCGCAAACTGGTTTCGCGGGCCCTTAAGCAAGGCAAAGTGACGCCATGGGATTATCAGCCTACTTTCGATGCCAGTACCCAGTATATGCGTAACAACATCGACTTGGACGACCTAGAGCGTCGAGCACGTTTATCAGCCACCGCCTCCGTAACAAACAACCGTTGATTCATCATTTAACCACTACCACCCTAAAATAAAGATGATAAGACGGCGGATGCGCCCATTATTAATAATAAGGGAAATTCTATTATGAGCACTAAAAGCGACCCTGAGTCGCCGCCTATGGCTAGTGATATGCAAACCGACTACGTGGTCGGGCAGGATAATATCGAGGGGAGCTTTGGCCCCATCGGATTTGATATCCATAATCGCGTTTTTGCTGTATCCGCCCTTTCTTCGGTCGTGTTTATTATCCTTACGCTGCTATTTCCTGAACGCGCAGGGAGCATTTTTCAGTCGATCGTCGCTTTTTCCACGGGAACCCTGGACTGGTATTTCATGATCCTGGTGGATTTCTTTATTCTGTTTTGCTTGGCACTCGTGGTCTTGCCTTATGGATCAGTCAGGCTAGGGGGGCCTGACGCTCGCCCGGATCATAGCTATCTTTCTTGGTTTGCAATGCTGTTCACTGCTGGCATTGGCATCGGCTTACTGTTTTTTGGCGTTCTAGAGCCGGTTTATCACGCCAATGTTTCGCTGCCTTTAGGTATTACGTCGCCCTTCGGAAGTGACGGAACACTGAACCCAGACGCTATTGCTGATGCTAGTGCCATGGGGCTTGCGGGCACCTATCTTCACTGGGGGCTGCATGGCTGGGCAGTGTATGTTGTGATGGCTCTTGCACTGGGCATTTTTACCTATAACAAAGGCCTGCCATTTTCGATACGTTCAGCATTTTTTCCAATTCTGGGCGAACGTGTTTGGGGCTGGTGGGGTCATGCCATCGACATTCTGGCAGTGTTTGCCACCCTCTTCGGACTGGCCACATCCCTTGGGCTTGGCGCACAACAAGCGAATGCGGGGATGAACTTCGTCTTTGGCATGGAGGTAAACACCACCACCCAGGTGATGGTCATCGTGCTGGTAACGGCAGTCGCGCTAGTGTCAGTATGGCGCGGACTAGAGGGCGGCTTAAAGAAGCTGTCTGAATTCAATATGATCCTGGCCGTATTGTTTTTCTTCTTTGTATTGTTTGCCGGCCCTACGTTGATTGCGCTAAGCGGTTTTATGTCCGGGCTTGTCACCTATGTTGCTGACTTCCTGCCTCTATCTGCCCCTTTCGGCCGTGACGATGATGCCTACCGTCAATCCTGGACTATTTTCTACTGGGCGTGGTGGATCAGTTGGGCACCTTTCGTCGGCATGTTTATCGCCCGCGTGTCACGAGGCCGTACAGTGCGAGAGTTCGTGCTCTGTGTGCTGCTTGTTCCCAGCTTGTTCATCTTTATTTGGATGGGCGTCTTTGGCGCTACGGCGTTAGATCAGCTCTACGCAAACCCCGCCAGCAGCTTGGTTAAAGAGTATGTTATCGACAACTACAGACCTGAATTATCGCTATTTGGCATGCTTAATGAGCTGCCTCTGACAGGTATTATGTCCACCTTAGGTATCGTGTTGGCACTGATATTCTTTGTTACCTCGTCAGACTCGGGGTCTTTGGTGATCGACACTATCACGGCCGGCGGAAAAATTGACGCTCCCCGCCCACAGCGCATGTTTTGGGCAATTGTTGAGGGGCTTATCGCTATCGTACTGCTGATTGGTGGCGGCTTATCAGCGCTTCAGGCAGGCGTGACAGCAACGGCCATTCCATTCTCAATTGTTATGCTGCTGATGTGCTACTCGATCATTAAAGCGCTTAATGGCGAGTTAAAGCATATGCGCCGCTAACGAGGACATTAGGACGATAGTAAAGAGCCTCTGCTAACATCAGCAGAGGCTCTTTACTTATCAGTACGACATAACACTAACGCTTCAAGCCAAGCGCTGTTCAGTCTCGGCATCAAACAGCACGGCGCGGGCCATATCGACGCGTAGCGACAAGCGTTCGCCGGGGGCAATTGCGCATTTAGGCCCTACCCTAGCGGTGATTTCCTGCTCTCCCAGCGGCAGGCGTAGCAGAATATCAGCACCTGTCGGCTCAACGACGCTTACCTTGGCCTCCATTAATGTCCCTTCCGCCTGCTCGCTCAGCCGAACATCCTCCTCGCTGAAGTGTTCTGGTCGCAGCCCAAGAATAATTGGCTTATTCAGCTGTTCCACAAGCCCCGCTGCGTTGCGTCCAGAGGGCCATGGCAGCAAGAGATCGTCTTCATCAGGGGTGGCAATACGTAGTGCATAGCCATCGTCCGCCGCCTCTAGCGTCGCGCGAATAAAGTTCATCGATGGTGACCCCATAAAGCCTGCGACGAACATATCGACCGGGTTGTTATACACCTCATCGGGGCTACCAAGCTGCAGGATATTGCCATCACGCATCACCGCAATGCAGTCGGCCAGGGTCATTGCTTCAACTTGGTCATGGGTGACGTAAACAATTGTGGTGCCTAAGCGCTGGTGGAGCTTTTTAATCTCGGTACGCATATCCACCCGCAGCTTTGCGTCCAGATTTGATAGCGGCTCGTCAAATAGATACACCTTGGGTTCACGGGCCAGCGCCCGCCCCATGGCCACCCGCTGACGCTGGCCACCCGAAAGCTGGGCAGGCTTACGTTCAAGCAGGTGGGAGATTTGCAGCAGGTCGGCCACGCGCTCTACGGCACCGACCCGCTCGGCTTTGGGCACCTTGCGCATTTCCAGCCCAAAGCTGATGTTTTGCCGTACGGTCATGCTGGGATAGAGCGCGTAGGACTGAAACACCATGGCAATATCCCGTTCAGCGGGCGTGCGCCAAGTGACGTCTTCGCCGTCGATATAGATATTGCCGCTAGTCACTGGCTCCAGCCCGGCGATGGCATTCATCAGCGTGGATTTACCACAGCCAGATGGCCCCACCAAAATCAGGAACTCACCGGAGTCAATCGAAATACTGACATCTTTCAGCACCCGCTCGCTGCCGAACTCTTTGCGCACGTTGTGAATTTCTAACGCTGCCATAATGAAAACCCCATTGTATAGCGACTGACAAACTCCACTTAGTTGGATCGGTCAAAAGCAGCCCGTAGCGGGGGTCTTTCGCCATGGATGGCGAAAGTAGCGCCCATGGATGGGTTCACAGCGCCCCCGCCGAGGGCTGCTTCTGACCGTCTAGAAATGGTTGCTGCCATTCACTTAGTTGTTATTAGCCTTTCACGGAGCCTGCCGTCAGCCCGCGCACGAAATACTTTCCGGCCAGCACATACACCACCAGAGTTGGCAGCGCTGCAATCATCGCGGCGGCCATATCGACGTTGTACTCACGCACACCGGTGGACGTATTGACCAAATTGTTGAGCGCCACCGTCACCGGCTGGGTGTTGTGAGCCGAAAACGCTACGCCAAACAGGAAGTCATTCCATATCTGGGTGAATTGCCAGATGACTGACACCACAATAATCGGCGCGGAAACCGGTAATAAAATGCGCCAGAAAATACGGAAGAACCCAGCGCCATCCAGCTTCGCCGCAGAGACCAGCTCGTTAGGAATTCCGACGTAGAAGTTGCGGAAGAACAGCGTGGTGAAGGCAATGCCAAAAACCACATGCACCAGAATAAGCCCTGCACGTGAGCTGGAAAGCCCTAACCAGCCCAGGGTTTGTGCCATTGGCAGCAGCACTACCTGAAACGGGATAAAGCAGCCAAACAGCATCAGCGCAAAGACCAACTCAGAGCCTTTAAAGCGCCATTTGGTCAACGCATAGCCGTTTAACGCCCCGACCATAGTGGAAATCAGCACTGCAGGAATCACAATCGCAAAGGAGTTCCAAAAATAACCGCCGACACCTTCACAGCGCATACCGGTGCACGCTTCTCCCCAGGCTTTCGTCCAGGGCTCAAGGGTTGGATTTTGCGGCAGCGACAGTAACGTCCCCGCACTTATCTCGCTCAACGGTTTGATAGAGGTCATCAGCATGACCACCAGCGGCAGGATATAAAACAGCCCCGCCACAATAAGTACGCCATAAAGCACGGCACGCAACAGCCGTGCGGCGGGCGTTTGCCGACGAATCACGTTAGCCATGTTTACGGCTCCTTAGTTCGGAATAGAGATAAGGAATCAAGATGGCCAAAACACCGCCTAGCATTAGCATGGCGCTGGCGGAGCCGAGCCCGATTTGGGCACGATTAAAGGCATGGGTGTACATAAAGGTAGCCGGTAGGTCGGTGGCATAGCCGGGCCCGCCGCCGGTTAGTGCTAACACTAAATCAAAGCTCTTAATCGCAATATGGGCCAGAATCATCACCGCGCTGAACACCACCGGGCGCAGGCACGGCATCACCACCCGCCAGTAAATGCGCGGCAGGCTAGCACCGTCTAACTGAGCCGCTTTGACGATGCTGTCATCAATGCCCCGCAGCCCTGCCAAAAAGAGTGCCATCACAAAGCCCGACGCCTGCCAAACCGCGGCAATCACCAGGGTATAAATCGCCATATTCGGATCAACGATCCAGTCGAAGCGAAACGACTCAAACCCCCAGCTTTGCACCATCGCCTGGATGCCCAACTGGGGATTCAGCAGCCACTTCCACACCACCCCCGTAACAATAAACGACAGTGCCATGGGGTAGAGATAAATCGTACGCAGCGCGCCCTCTTGGCGAATTTTTTGATCCAGCAAGATTGCCAGCAGCGCGCCAATCACCAAACAAATCACAATAAACAGCACGCCAAACAGCATCAGGTTGGTAGAGGCCACCCACCAACGTTCATTGGTCATCAGTCGCGTATATTGGCCAAAACCAACAAAGTCGTAGCTTGGCAGCATGCGCGAGCTGGTTAGCGACAACACAAAAGTCCACAGCATAAAGCCGTAAACAAAAAACAGAGACACCGCAACAGAAGGGGCAAGTACCAAACGGGGCAGCCAAGCTTGAAGCCAGCCGGACGCCGTCGGCCGCACTGGAGTGCGCGTCGTGGGTTCGCTCATGAGATAATTCCTCGCCAGTCAGCCGCTAGCGCCACCGTTGCGGCAGCGCTAGTTACGTTACTTATTAAAAGTACGCGGTGGCTTAAAAAGAGGCGGTTTTAGCCGCACTCACCAACCGTTCGGCGGCTTCTTCGGCAGGCATATTGGGATCGTTGAAGTAGTTGGTCACGACATCAAAGATCGCGCCCTGGACATCAGCGCGTACCGCCATCCCGTGAGCCATGCTGGGCACTAAACCGCCTTCATCAGCGGTGCGTTGAAAGTCAGCAAGCGACTGCTGAGCACAGCTATCGAACTCACTCATATCTAGATCGGGCCGCGCAGGAATAGAGCCTTTGGCAAGGTTAAAAGCTTCTTGGAAGGTTGGTTCTAATACTAAACGGGCCAAGGTTTGCTGGGCATCACGCTCGGCGTCGTCAGTAACACGAAACATGGCCAAGCTGTCGATATTAAACGTGAACGCATCTTCCGTGCCAGGGGCTGCAGCGCACAGATAGTCCTCACCGGCGGCGAGACCTGCGGCAGTGAACTCTCCTTTGGCCCAGTCCCCCATCAGTTGAAAGCCTGCGACACCTTCAATCACCATCGCGGTGGCAATGTTCCAATCGCGGCCGGACATGCCCTCATCCATCAGCTCGCGCAGGCGTTTAAAGTCTTCTAGCGCGGCAATCATCTGCTCCCCACCCAAGGCTTCGGGGTCTAGTTCCACTAGCGCTTGCTGGTAAAACTCGGCTCCCTGGCTACCCAATACGACACTTTCAAATACCGTGGCGTCTTGCCACGCTTGACCACCATGGGCTAGCGGTACAAAACCAGCTTCGCGAATAGCTTCACCGGCAGCAAATAGCTCTTCAAGCGTGGTAGGCATTTCAACGCCTGCCGCTTCTAGTACATCAGGATTAGCCCATAGCCAATTAACTCGGTGCACGTTCGCTGGGACGGCAACATATTGGCCGTCGTAGCGCATAATATCGGCAACCGTCTCGGGCAGTAGGTCGTTCCAGCCTTCAACGGTGGCGACGTCGTCTAAATCGCCCAACAGGCCAAGCTCGCCCCACTCTTGAATTTCAGGCCCTTTGATTTGTGCGGCGGAAGGCGGGTTGCCCGACATTGCACGAGACTTAAGTACCGTCATAGCGGTTTCACCACCGCCCCCGGCCACAGCAAAATCCTGCCAGCCATAGCCTTCGGCTTCCATTAACTCTTTGAGGACGTTTGCTGCACGGGCCTCACCGCCGGATGTCCACCAGTGCAATACTTCCACTTCGTTGGCTTGGGTGGTACTGGCCGCCATGCTGGTGCCAGCCGCCACGGCTAATGCGAATACGGATTTTTTAAACGTAGGCACGTTAAATACGGGCATATTGATACTCGGCATGAATAGCTCCTACTGTTGTTATTGTGCTGTTGCTTGGTGCTTATGAAATGTCGCAGCTGATGATCGACTGAACGACTCACAGCAGAGTACGCCACCCAGGCACACAACGGGAGTTACCGAGTCCTGCATAGTCTTGGCAATTTATTAATAGTGTTAGGGTTTTATTACAAGCCAGTAACACTCGTTTGGCGCGGTAGCGTTAACGTGGCCACTAACCCACCTGCCGAGTGATTCGATAAGACGATATCGCCCCCATGGGCACGGGCAATATGCCTGGCAATGCCAAGTCCCAGGCCACTTCCACCGGTGTAACGGCTTCTAGAGGCTTCCAGGCGCACAAAAGGTGAAAATACTCGGGAAAGCTGAGCATCAGGAATACCTGGCCCATTATCATGAATGGACAATGTCACGACACCCTCCTGCTCTTCAAGCGTTACGGTTGCTTTCTGGCCGTAAAACACCGCGTTTTCAAGTAGGTTTGCCAAGCAACGTTTTAGCGCCAGTGGCTTAACGGTTAGTGGCAACACCGTACCATAGAGTGACACCTCACCGCCGTACAGGCGTAACCCTTCGGCAATCTCCAACAGCAGCGCGTTAAGATCCGTGGGCTGTGGATCTTCATGTAGATCCAGCCCTTTGACCGAGGCCAGTGCACCTTTGACCAGCTCGCTCAACTCGTCAAGTGAGGCGCAAAAGCGTTCACGCTGAGCAGTATCATCGAGCATTTCGGCACGCAGCCGCATGCGTGTAATGGGGGTTTTAAGATCATGAGAAATCGCCGAAAACAGCCGCTCGCGCTCATCAATCTGTTCTTGAATACGCCGCTGCATACGATTAAAAGCCACTGCGGTAGCGGCTACTTCTTTAGGGCCGCTCTCTTTAAGTGGCGGGCTATCTAAATCATCACCCAACTGGCGCGCTGCTCGGGAAAGCCGCGCCAACGGCCGAGTTACACTGGTAATACCGAGTAACGAAAGCGCCAGCACGCTTAACAGCACCAACACGCCGACTAATAGACGCTCTTCAGAAAGCCAGCGGTAGCCGCTAAAAATATCCGGCACGCCCAGCAGTGTGGCCACGTAAAGCCAGGTATCGGGGGCCAGCTCCAGTTGCACCACTAAGATAGGGGGCGAAAGCGGCTCCATTAACAGACTGTGCTGCCCCCATCGGGGTGGCAAATCATAAAGCAGCACTTCGTTATTGAAGACACGCAAGCTTTCCGGGCGGGAAAACTCCACCACCACATCGTCGATGGAGAGCTGCTCGGTCAAGATAGCACGTACATTGTCTACCACGACCTCTTTTTCTGGGCCACTGCCAATATCTTCCACGGCAATGCGTCGCTCGTTCACGCTGACAAAAAACCGCGTGCCGCCCATGCTTCGCAACTGATCCAACACAATGTGCCGGTAATCTACCGGCAGCGAACGGAAAAACCGCATGGTCGAGGCAATACTGAAGGCCATATTGCTGGAAAGCTCATCTAGCTGTTCAAGCTGGCTGGCCCGCACTTGGGAAGTCCATAGCGCATAGCTAGCCGCTTGAGCAGCCAGCACTCCCGCAATCATAATGACCACAAAGCGCCCACGTAGACTGCTCGGCAACCAGCGCGCGAGTTTGCGCTTTACACCTTTCACGAAGCGGCTTCAACCCTGGCGGTTAGCACATAACCAGCCCCACGCACGGTTCGAATCAGTTGAGAGTGCTGTGCATCTTCCCCCAGTCGCTGGCGCAAGCGGCACACGTGTACATCAATAGAGCGATCCAACGGTGGCGCTTCACGGCCGCGGGTCAAGGTGTAGAGATCATCGCGAGTAATGACGGTGGCAGGCCGTTCCAGAAATACTTGCAGTAGTTGAAAGTCTGCGCCAGAAAGTGCGGTGCGAATACCTTCCTGGTCAATCAGTTCGCGGGTCATGCGGTCTAGTTGCCAGTCGCCAAAGCGTACCCAGCGAGCCTCTTGGGTTGGCGTGCCAGTTGCTGCCGGGCGGGCTCGGCGTAACACCGCTTTAATCCGCGCCAGCAACTCACGAGGGTTGAAGGGCTTAGCGATATAGTCATCAGCGCCTAACTCAAGCCCCAAAATGCGGTCGGTATCATCGGCACTGGCGGTGAGCATAATAATCGGCGTATCGCTGGTTCTGCGCAGTTCCCGGCAGATGGTAAAACCATCATCCCCCGGCATCATGACGTCAACGACCAACAAGTCTGGCGCTTGATCAACCAGTTGCTGATACAGCGAATCCGCCCCGTCGGCAGTCAACACGTGATAGCCGTGACGCCCTAAATAGTCTGCCAACAGTTCGCGGATTTCCGCGTCGTCATCAACGACCATCAAGGTAGCAGGTGTGGTTGTCATGGTAGCAATGTGCCCCTGGGTTATTATTACTCGTTATTATCATTTTAGGGGCTAGATGATGGTGGAGTGGCCACCCTATCGCAAGCGGCCATCGACCAAGGTTGCAGCGTGAAGCGTTTATTACAGCGCGAAGCGCTTTGCTAGCCACTGAGCGACAGCCGCTTCGCCATGATGGCCAATACGCTCAGCGCTGGAAACACGATCAAATAGGGCTAGGTGGGCATTCGCCATTACCTGGGCTTCCCCTGCCAGATTAAGCATTTCAGTATCGTTTAGGTTATCGCCAAATGCTAAGCACTCTGCCGGCGTTAGCTTTAGCTTTTTCAGCAGCGCCGTTAAGGCCACGCCTTTATTAACGCCACCCGCCATAATTTCTAAAGAGTCGATCGTTGAGTATGTGATATGTAAGCTGTGACCATGCGCCTCCTGGGCCTGACATTCCAATTGCGCTAACGCAGCCGGATCGCCCAGATAGAGCACTTTACCAACTCCATCGGCATCCATCGCTTCCGGCGGCACAACCTCGTAACCAAAGCCCGTCGAGGCATGCAATGACAACAGATGCGGTGCGTCGGCATCGATATACCAGCCGCTTTCACGGTAAAGGTTGAGCCTCACCTGAGGCGGGCGCGGCAACTGAATAAGCGTTTCGGCATGGGCTGGTTCAAGATGGGTCGCGCTCAAAAGCGTGCCATCTGGAGCATGGATATATGCCCCGTTGGTACTGATTAAATAGGCCGGGATATCCAACTGATCGCGAAACACCCGCATATCGTTATAGTGGCGACCAGACGCCAGCGCGACATGATGGCCCTGCGATACAAGCGCTCTCAGCACCTCAATAGTGCTGTCGTGCAGTCGGTGGTCGCTGCCTAACAGCGTACCGTCAAGGTCGGAAACGATAAGGCGTGATGTCATGGTGCACTCCTGGTGATAGAACTTCTCAGCTTATCCGATTACGCTCGCCGCTCCCAGCCGGACTACAGAGACTCAGAGCCCTCCAAGGCAACACCGATTTATGAGGGCTCTCGCTACCTGAACAGTAGTTAATTTAGCGTCACGACACGGCTATGCCGCTGACCATTGGCACTGGCGCTGCGCAGTAGCACCGTGTTTTTCACCTCGGGTGGCGCGCTGTCCTGATAGACCTGCCAGCTTGCCCCATCGTCTAAGGAGTACTCAATACTTACTCCCGGCAGAGCGACATTGGCCACTAGCCTACCCGCTTCAACCCGGGCTCCTGGCAACGGCAGACGATAAGCGATTCCATCACGCTCCAGCCGTGGTAGGACACGCTGGCCAAGCAGGTTGGCAAAACGCTGCCAGTCCTCGATCAACGACTCATGGTCGACAAAGGACGTCTCGCCACCGATGAACGCCTGACCAGGTTGATAATCGAGTTCCCACTCGGCTTGGTGCCAGGCTCGCTCGGCCAACGCTAGCAGACGCGGGAAGATCATGTACTCCATCTGCGTCTCGCTACGTACCGTTTCACCCCAGGCTTGAGCGGAAATCCCCCGAGCGCCTTGCCACCCCTCGGCGCTCTCGGAACGAAAGGTATTGCCGTCTCGATCAACTGAGGTTTCCGCATTTTGCGCCAGATTATCGGGGGCAAAGGAGAACACTTTGCGCGTATCGGTGAAACGTGTCGCCCAGTAGTAGCCTCGTTCGTGTGGGTTGACCTCGTAGGGCATGTCAAAGTAGAGATAATCTGGGCTAGAAAGAATCACCTCATAGCCCCGCGACTGCCACTCGGCCACCGACTGACTACCGCCCCAAAACAGCGGATCCCAGAAATTGACCGCGACCTGCGGCGTCGCAAACTCGGAGGCGGACTCAACATGCTTTAGGCCGTCTTGCCAGGCTGACATCCGCGCTATTCCGTAGCTATCAGCGAGTTGATTGACCTGTAGGGCAAAACGGCTCGGCAGTTCCTCTACAGAAGCGACCTCTCCATCGGCAACGCTCTGTTGGCAAATTGGCGACGCCTCCCAGGGATGGTGCTGATCACTCTGGTCGATGGTTCCTCGCCAGTCGACCGGTTCTTCAGCATCGATATCCTGAAAACCATGACCTAGCAGGATATTCTTGGCTTCATCACCACCAAAGTGCCAATTGTCCAGCGCCTGGCCCGCCTCTTGGTGCATCGATACCACTTCGCCCATCACCTTATCGACAAAGCGGTTCGTCGACTCAAGACAGGGGTTAAGGTAGCTGCGACGATCATAGAGCTGAACCGACAGCGTATTAGACGTATCTTCAGGGTCGATTAATCGATACTCATTGGCTGCCGCACTATCGCCCTCCTCCATCAGCCGACGATATCGCGCTTCCATAGCCACCACAGCGGCACGAGCATGAGCCGGCATATCAATTTCAGGCACCACCTGAATATGGCGAGCCTCGGCATAGCGAACGATATCGATATAATCCTCACGGGTGTAGAAACCGCTACCGGCAGTATCGTCCTCTGGCCCAGAGCCCAACTGAGGTAAAAGACAGTTCGTTTCTTCCAGATCATGACAGCGCTTGCTGCCTACTTCGGTTAATTCCGCCAACCCCGGAATTTCCAGCCGCCAGCCCTCATCATCGGTGAGATGGAAGTGGAAACGGTTGAGCTTGTACGCAGCCATCTGATCCAGCAAGCGCAACACTGAGGCCTTATCTTTGAAATTCCGTGCAACATCCAACATGACGCCGCGATAGTCGTAACGTGGAGCATCATCAATGTCCATCGCTGGCACCAGCCCTTCCTCATCCATGGCCGCTATTAGCGACTGGACAGCGTAGAAAGCCCCGCTAGCGTCAAAGGCCAGAATATCGGCACCGGACTCATTGAGCTGCAGGCGATAGCCTCCCTCCCGTGCCAACGCTTCATCGAGAACGTCTGACTCAGAGACCAAGCGGGCTCGGATCACCAAGCTGTCGCCACCTTCGTTGACGGGGATGTCGAGCCGTTCGAAGCGCTCTCCCAGTACCGCTAGGCTGGCCTCGCTCAGCATTGGCATCTCGAGGCTGACCCCTTCAGACAAATCGAGAGTAGCCTCTCCCAGGCGAGATGAGCGCGGTGTCGGCAAAATAGCTCCCCGCAATGCGTCGGCGGGCATTGCAGTGGCCGCAGCGTTGCGCTCGAAGCGTGTCTCGGCCGTCATCACCACGTTGTTATCGTCCGGTGTACGCATAAGCTGCTCACCGAAAGGAGCACGGACAAAATCGGTCAGCACTTCATCACGGGTATTATCGATCACCGCGGTTTCATCGCCCACTGCCAGGTACCAGTTGGGCATCACATCGGTCATGAATAGCTGCCAGTACTCACCCACGATGGGAATTTCCAGGCTCTCTCCAGCGTCCAGTCCAGTAAAGGTGTCATTGGGTTCAAGGCGATGGAGATCCCCTGTGATACGCGTCAGTGACAGTTCAGGATGATCCATCTGCAGCAGACGACGAATACTCGAGAAATACAGCCCCCAGTCGCTCGCCTCAATGGCCTTATCGGAGGTATTGGTCAAAAGGATCGTCGCGGTGAAACAGGCGGCGTAATCCGCCCCCAATCTCTGGCAGTCGATATCATGCGCCTGTGGCTGGTTGGCAGTTACCTTGTACTGCACGTCTAGCCGCTGCGCCAAGTCATGGGCAGACGACGCATCAAGCTGAGTGGTTTCGCTGGCCTGGGCTGCCGCCGAGTTGATTGCAACCCCGATAGCCAGTGTCGTTAGGGCCTTCGTCAATGTTGTCATTGTTTTCACCTCAAGCATTACAGAATCGAGAAAGGAGCCACGACCGTGAACTTGATGTCGTGCTCATCTTGAAAGGCATTTTTAAAGCCGCCATCTCCCCAGGAGGCGTAGTCGGTGCGGTTGTCGTAGCGGGTATAGTGCAGTTGAAAACGCGTGCCCTCGGCCCAGCCATTCTGAACTTTGTAATGCACGTCAAAGTTCCAGGCGGACTCACTGAAGCGGCGCCCGGGGTCCTCAAAACCTGAGTAGGGACGAGCATCCCAGCCATAAGCATGAGCCAAGCCCAGTGACCAACCAGGCAAATCCCAGCCTTCCAGGTCATAGGTGACACCGGCGTAGAGGGACTTTTCACCATCGTGATTCCAGTCGGATCGGGCATCCCACCAGATATCCAAGCGGCCGTTGGACGATGCATAAGGAGTGGTCATTCGCGGCAGGAAGTAGCCCTGAGCCCCAGGTGCATGCACCCAGCTAAACTCAAGCCGCCAATCGAAGGCCCCCTGATCATAGTGAGCGGTAAGCACCTGTTGCCAGGCAGTACCGTCATAGACGTCGTTGGCTGAGCCATCGTCATGGCGGTCACGGGCGGCGTAGGTTTGGTAACTCAAACGCAGCGGGGAGTCGTTCAGCTGGGTAGCATAAGACACCTTGCCGAACCCTTGATCCATATAGCCCTGGGCTTGCCCAAAAGCTGCTTCGATGGCCAAGTCATCGGTGACGTCGTAGCGTGCTCCCAGCGAGTGCAGGTAGTCGATCGTTTCTCCATCAGCTTGGCGGAACTCGTAGAAGCTCTGATACCAAGGCGCCTTGTAACGATCAGCATGAAAATAGCTCAGCGATAGGTCACCTATCCTGGCGCCGAGTTCTCCACCGCGATAAGTGCCTGGCAGGAAGGACCAGTTAGGGGCGATAACACTGGTGCCTTGGGGCTGCAGATAGCCTAGCCGCCCCCACATATCGCCAAACTTGAACTTGAGTGCGGCCCGGTAGAGGCTGGCACCATTCGTCTCCTTGCCGTCCCAGCGCTCCTCCCAGAGCGTACTCGCTGGGCGGAAATTGAATTCCGTGCCCTGGTGGCGGTTCTGAAAGTCGTAAGCAGCAAAGGCGGCTAGATCCAGTCCTACAACGCCCCCCGCATGACCACTCGAAAAGTCGACAGCCAGATTGGCGGTGGAGTGCTGCAGATTGGAAGCGTAAGCCCCTGGAGTGCCCTCGCCATCAGGCCCCATACCTCCCGAACGACGATCACGGTCGCGATAGATATAAAACAGGGTGGTCTCAAGGCTGGCCTCTTCCATAAAGCCCTGGGGCTCGTCGGCAGAAGATGTCAAAGGAACCAACGATAAGGTACCGATCAGGGCTAGTTGACCAAAGCGACCTAACGGTTGCCCTTTTTGGGGCGTAGGTATGCTTGATATCAGCATGGCGTCGTATCCGATTGTTGTTGATTTTGTATTAGCGTTGCAGTGATGTGCACGTTTTAAAGACGCGCGGGGTCTGTGGGGCAGCGCAGCGCTGCCCCATAAACATGGGTCTATGACGTAGAAGTCTTGGCTAAATCGCCACGGCTCCCCGTTACTCGGCCGTTGCCGAGTAACGGGTGTCGATTACGAGCGTTAGGCTCTTAGTGAATGCGCGATAGCAGCGGCTTGATCGCCGACGATCAGATGCCATGTATTGCCGTTCAACGCCTGAATGCCTCTACATCCCAGTTGGTCAAGCGCTGCGCTGTCTAGACCAGCGCCATCGACTAGCTCTACGCGCAGGCGTGTCTGGGCTTGGACGTCCAGCCGTTGCACGTTGGCATTACCACCTAAGGCAGCCATCCAGCGTTGGGCCACCTCGGCGGGCAATGCCGTTGGTTGAGAAGGGGTTGCGGGGGTGCCAGGGCTCTGTTCAGAAGGACTATGTGCAGAAGGACTATGTGCAGCAGGGCCATGAGAAGAGGTATTAGCATCAATCGCCGCTCCACTCTGCTTGAGCGCTTGTCGAATCTCATCTGCGATACCATCCGCAATGGGCCCCATCACTACCTGGAGACCACCGCCCTGGAGACGCATAATCCCCCGAGAGCCCAACGATTTCAGAGCCGGCTCATCAATTGCCTCAGGATTCTCCAGCACCAAGCGCAACCGAGTCGTACAGGCACCTACGCTTTGCAGGTTGCTCGCGCCACCTAACGCCGTGACAAACGCTGGGCCACGCTCACCGAGTGGTGTCGGGGCTGCTGCGGAGGAAGCACTTTCCGGCTCGCGCCCTGGGGTAGGTAGATTAAAGCGGACGATGGCCCAGCGAAATACCGTGTAGTACAGAACAAAATAGACGAGGCCGACAGGCAGCATCAGCCAACCATTGGTGGAAAGCCCGTAAGAGAGTGCAAAGTCAAAGGCTCCAGCGGAGAAGGTGAAGCCAAGCTTCACGTCCAGCCAGTGCAGCAGCGCCATGGAAATGCCTGTTAACACTGCGTGCATGCCATAAAGCAGCGGTGCCAGAAACATAAAGGTGAATTCGATGGGTTCGGTGACACCGGTCAGGAAAGCCGTCAATGCCAGCGAAAGTAACAAGCCACCCACCTGGGCACGGCGTCCTTTTGGTGCGGCATGGTACATGGCCAGCGCCGCGGCTGGCAGGCCGAACATCATCACCGGGAAAAAGCCCGCCATAAAGCGCCCTGCTTCAGGGTCACCAGCAAAGAAACGGTTAAGGTCGCCATTGGCTACTACCCCAGCGGCTGTCTCAAAATTGCCGAAGACGAACCACACCAGGCTATTCAGCACGTGATGCAGACCCGTCATAATCAACAAACGGTTAATCGTTCCGTAAACGAAAAGCCCCAGTTCACCGGCGCCAATCAGCCAGTGACCAAGAGCATCAATGCCATGTTGAATAGGCGGCCAAATCACCCCAAAAACCACCCCCATTGCTACTGCCGCTAGGCCAGTAGCAATAGGTACAAAGCGTCGCCCACCAAAAAAGGCCAGATAGTCAGGGAGCTGAATCGACTTATAGCGATTATAAAGCAGGCCTGCCACGCTGCCGGCAATAATCCCTGCCAGCACCCCCATATCAATCTCAGGGTTAAGCGCGGTCAGCACCGCATCTAGCACCAGGTAGCCAATCACCCCGGCCAGGCCGGCAGCGCCGTTACTATCATCCGCGAAGCCTACGGCGAGGCCGATGGCAAAAATCAGCGCCAGGTTGGCGAAAATGGCCTGGCCAGCGCCAGCAATAAAGGCAACATCCAGCAGATCAGGCTGCCCAAGGCGCAGCAATAGACCTGCAATGGGCAATACCGCGATGGGTAGCATCAGAGAGCGGCCAAGCCGCTGTAGCCCGCCCATCAGGCGGGAACCGAAGGTCGTAGAAGACATTTCAGCACCTCTCAAGGGTCGTTGTTGTTATGTCGGTTTGGTTGGCCTTAGCAAGCCACGCGCTTAAGTGCTGGCGTACAGCGGTCGCATCGTCCAAGGCCAGTAGTGCGGGAAGTTCATCTGCCAGTGCGGCAGCATTCAGGCAACGCAGGGCAGCTTTCACTGCAGGCACACGTGCAGGTTCTACAGAGAGTTCATCGACACCCAGCGCGACGAGCAGAAGCGCGACCCGCTCATCACCCGCGGCGGCACCGCAGACACCCACGGGGCAGTGTCCTTTCGCGCCGTCTACCGTCGCTTGAATCAGCCGCAGCACCGCGGGATGCAATACATCCGCTCGTGCGGTGAGCGCCGGGTCCTCACGGTCCATCGCCAGGGTGTACTGGGTTAAATCGTTGGTGCCGATTGACAGAAAGTCGGCTTCAACAGCGAGGCTTCTGGCGCACAGAGCAGCACTAGGCACCTCGATCATGGCACCAAGGCGCGGCCGCGCATCGAGCCCCATTTCGCTGGCCAACGTCTCTAAGCGCTTGCGCACTTCGCGCAGCTCGCCAACCTCGGTCACCATCGGCAGCATGATATGTAACGTTTCCAACGGCGTAACGCCGAGTAGCGCTCGCAGCTGGGTCTCCAGCAGTTCAGGCTGGCTGGCCCACAAACGAGCGCCCCGCACGCCCAGCGCTGGGTTAGGTACTGACGGCAATCGCAGATAAGGAAGCTGCTTGTCTGCACCAATATCCAGGGTGCGAATAATCACAGGCTTGCCATCTAAGGCCTTCACAGCAGCCTGATACTCATCACGCTGAGTCGCTTCACTGGGGGCACTATCTCGCTCAAGAAAAAGAAACTCACTGCGCAGTAGACCTACACCATCAGCACCCGAATCTGCCGCTAAACGCGCCTCTTCGGCGCCACCGATATTGGCGCATACCTCAATTTCTCGCCCGTCCAGAGTGATCGCTGGTTCATGGGCTAACGCTTGCGCTTGCTCTGCTTCATAACGGCGAGCATCAATGCGCTCTGCCACTTCCGCCCGTTGAGTAGCGCTAGGGCTCAACGCCAAGCGCCCATTTTCCGCATCTAGAATGACGCTCTCGTTTGTGGCGCTATTAGCAGCGTCGATTAGGCTCGCCCCCATGGCCACGAGGCAGGGAATACCTCGGGCGCGTGCCAAAATGGCCACATGAGAAGTGGTGCCGCCGCCCGCGAGACACAGCCCAGCAGGATGCTGGGTAGCAACGGCCACCAGCTCTGAGGGTGTCAGCTCATCAGCAACGACGACGGCCCCTTTAGGCAGCTCAGGAAGTGCCGCTTGCTGGTCGTCGCTTAGTTCCACCATCACAGGGAGCATGCAGGCATTCGCCCAGTGGATCGAGAGCAATGCCCTCTCCCAGGGTTAGGCTGGCGAAAACCGGATCGGGCACCGCTGTTAGGGGTACCACAACCCCCGCCACGGGGGCCCGCAGCGTTAATGACTGATTTGAATCTGACATGGGAGGACTCCCAAGATTGTTGTTATACGTTACAGGGTGCAGGTAACTTTATTGAGGTGCCGTGGGCGATCTGGATCGCTTCCCCGGGCCTCTGCAAGACCAGCCACCATTTGATAAAAGCTCTGAATCACCGACAGTGGCTGCAGAGCCTCATGACCAGCATCTACCAAGGTCAAATTGCGCTGTACCACGCTCTTGTCGGCAGCAAGGACGACTCGGGCGCCAACACTCTTGAGCCAATCGGTTAACTCCAGCAAACCAGCCTGTTCGGGCCCTGGTGGCGCGAATACCAACACCGGATAATCAGGGCCAATCAGCGCCATCGGACCATGGCGAACTTCGGCACCGCTAAAGGATTCCGCTTGAATCGCACAGGTTTCTTTAAACTTGAGCGCCGCCTCCTGAGCGACTGCAAGACCCGCTCCACGACCAATCACCATCATCTTGTCGGCATTTAGTAATGCCTCGATGGCTGGGGACCAATCCATCGCCAGGGCCTGGGTCAGTCGTTCTGGAAGTTGTTCCAAAGCAGTGAGTAGCAGGCGGTCTTCCTGCCAGTGGCCGATAAGCTGCGCCATGGCAGAAAGCGTGGCCAAGTAGCTTTTGGTGGCAGCGACACTTTTTTCTTCTCCCGCGTAGAGCGGAATTTCACTATCGCTGGCCGCGCCCAGAGGCGACTGCGGCGTATTGACTAACGCTATCGTTCGAGCCCCAGCGGCAGCGAGCGACTGCTGCATCGCCACTAGGTCAGGGCTTTGTCCAGATTGGGAAACCGCCAAGGATAATTGCCCTGTTAGTCGCCAAGGCGCCTTAGCCAGGGTAGTCAGCGAGGGAGGCAGCGAGGCCACCGGAATGCCTTTACGCTGCATACATTGGTAGGCGAAGTAGCTGGCGGCATGATCGGAACTGCCCCGCGCCACGGTGACTGCGGCAGTCGGCTCGGCAAGGCGCAAGCGTTCACCTAGTGCAGCAAGCAACGCGTGATTACGCTGCAACTGACCGCGAACACGTTCAGGGGCGTTGCGAGTTTCTTCAAGCATCAAAGACATTTATGAGGCTCCTTGGGCGTTTCCACAGATATGACGGCCTTCGACATAGACCGCTTGGAGTTGAAGTTGGGGGTCAAGGATGACCAGATCCGCCAATGCGCCCTCTTGCAGGCGGCCAATGTCGTCGATCCCCAGGAAGTCGGCGGGGAAACGTGACAGGCGATCCGAGGCGTCCGCCAGGGTAAGACCGAGGCTAACGAAGTTACGTAACGCCTGATCCATGGTCAGCGTACTGCCTGCCAAAGTGCCGTCAGCCAAACGCACACCTCCCAGACATTTGGTGACGGTCTGCTCACCTAGACGGTAATCACCGTCTGGCATGCCTGCCGCTGCCGTGGAGTCGGTAACCGCGTAGAGATTAGGGATGCAACGTAAGGCGGCACGGATGGCACCAGGGTGTACGTGCAGCAGATCAGGAATCACTTCGGCGTACTGCGCATGGGCGAGCGCTGCGCCGACCATTCCCGGCTTGCGGTGATGCAGTCCGGTCATGGCATTGAACAGATGAGTAAACCCGCAGGCACCATGAGCCAATGCCTCAACGCCCTCTTCATAGCTGCCAAGCGTATGCCCTATCTGAACCCGCACGCCGCGTTCGCTGAGATGGCGAATTAATGCATAGTGGCCAGCTAACTCAGGGGCAAGTGTCAGTAAGCGGATGGGGGCCAAAGCACACAGCTCATCCACCCCCTCAATCACCCCATTACGCGCATAGGCGGGTTGAGCACCCAGCTTGCCAGGATTGATATAAGGACCTTCCAAATGGACGCCCAACACCTTGGCGGCGTCCGGCTCCTGCGCCTCCATATAGCGGGCGATATCGCCTAGCACCTGACGGATCCGCTCATCTGGCGCCGTCATGGTGGTAGCAAGCAAACGGGTAGTTCCAAAGCGCACATGGGTGCGCGCTAGGGTGGCAACAGCTGTGCCGCCCTCCATGGTGTCGGCACCACCACCACCATGCACATGCAAATCTATAAAGCCGGGAATAATGCGTGGATGGTCATTGGTATCAGGATCTACCGGATCGCCGTCAATGCGCCTAATACGCCCGTCTTCCCAGTGGATCTCTCCCAGGCGCCAGCCCTCAGAGGTGAGAATATTGCCAAACTGCATAAAACCTCCTAGCGGGTCATCTCGACCATAAAGTCGTAATAATCAGTGCGGCAGTAGGTAACGGTAAGCTCCGCCGGAGAGCCATCTGCGAGATAGCCTAGACGCGTCACTTTGAGCAGCGCCTGGCCCTCAGGCACCTCAGCCAGCATGGCTAGTTCTGCGCTGGCATTGATAGCCGTCACATGCTGCAAAGCACGTGCTATGCCTCTGCCGCTGGCTTCCAACGTTGCATAAAGCGATGTATCGACCCGGAGAGGATCGGGCAGCACCGAGATGGGCAGGCAACTCTCTTCCACCGCCATTACCACCTCATCGGCTAAACGCAAACGCTTGAGACGCGCGACTTGAGCGTCAGCCCCCAGGCCAAGGCGCATGCTCTCTTCTGCACTGGGGTTGGCCAGCTTGCGTTCCAACCAATGAGAACTCGGCGTAAACCCACGCTGGGTGAGCAGCTCGGTAAAACTGGCGAGCCGTGACAAGGACTGATTGAGGCGAGGGGCAATAAACGTGCCCGAACCACGGCTTCGGCGAATCAGCCCAAGTTCTGCTAGGCGATCTAACGCCTTCCGCGCAGTAATGCGCGAAACCGCTAAGCTTTCGGCCAAGTTGCGCTCAGAAGGCAACGCCTCGCCGGCTTGCCAGGCGCCCGTCTCAATTGCTTGTTCTAGCTGGCGCGCTAACTGCTGATAAAGCGGTGTTGCGCCCTGAGGATCAAGATGTAGCTGAGTAAAGCGTGGGTCCATGAGTGTCTCCCAGTAGCGGCCATACCAATTAGATACCACTATAGACCCAATGAGATACCAATCAAATACCAATTAGCTACAACTATGGTTGAATAGTGACATCCGGCCTGGCCAATAAGGCAATAAAGCGCGCACATAATTGAACGCAGATCGTTGATAGTTTGGGGCCAAAGCGAACTTCAGGGTAACCACGATTGGCGCGGCCTTTGGGAATCCGTATAGTGGCAGGCTACTCTCGCCAACTGATTGAACACATGCTGCAAAACAACTCATTGCTTGCCCAGCTCAAGCAACAGATCCGTGACACCACTCCACGCGCTGAAGGGGTGATCAAAGCCACCGAAAAAGGCTTCGGTTTTCTTGAAACCGACAGCGGTGAATCTTATTTCGTGCCGCCCCCCGCCATGAAGCAAGTACTCCATGGCGATCGCGTCGAGGCGGTGATCCATGAAAACGGCGACAAAAAGTCCGTAGAGCCTGAGAAGCTGATCGAAGCTGGGCTTGACCGCTTTGTTGCCCGTGTTCAGAAGCGCGAAGACCGTTTAGCCGTTGTGCCCGACCATCCGTCGATTCGCAATGTGCTGAAGGCGCGCATAAAGAACAGCCTGGATGAAGCCACCATTGCTGATGGCGACTGGGTTGTCGCGCGGCTGGTACGCCACCCGCTGAAAGAGAACGATCGCGGCTTCTTCACGCAAATTGATGAGCTAGTGGCTAAGGCCGACGACCCCGCCGTTCCGTGGCGCGTCACCCTTGCCCGCCATGCGCTGGAACAAGAGTGCCCGGACGCAGGTACCGAGTGGCCACTGCATGATGAAGGGTTAACCCGTGAAGACCTCACAGCGCAGCCCTTCTTTACTATCGATGGCGAAAAAACCCGCGATATGGACGACGCGCTACACGTGGAAGCGCTGGAGAGCGGCGGTTGGCGGCTAAGCGTTGCGATCGCTGACCCAACGGCCTACGTTGAAGAAGGCCATGCGGCCGACCTTGAAGCGCGCACCCGTGCTTTTACGGTCTACTTACCCGGCCAAAATGTAACGATGTTGCCTGAACAGCTGGCAGATGACCTCTGCTCGCTATGGGAAGGTCAGGACCGCCCTGCCCTTGCCTGCTCGCTGGACATTAATGCCGACGGCAGCCTAGGTGATTACCGCTTTTTTGCGGCTAACGTAAAATCCCACGCCAAACTAGTCTATGACCGCGTTTCCGACTGGATTGACGGTCAAGGCGAGTGGGCTCCCGCTGACAATATCGCTGAACAGCTGAAAGCACTGCGCGATTTGACTGAGGCGCGCACCGCTTGGCGCAACGAACATGCGCTGGTGTTTAAAGATCGTCCTGATTACGTTTTCGACCTGGACGACGCGGGCAACGTCTTAGGCATTCGCACCGAAGATCGCCGCATTGCCAACCGTATGATTGAAGAGTCGATGATTGCCGCTAACGCTTGCTGCGCGGACTTCCTCGCCAAACATATCGGTCACGGTATCTTTAATGTGCACCGCGCTTTTGAGCCTGAAAAAGCCGAATCTGCTCAAGAGTTCTTAGCAACTCAGGAGATTGAGGTCGCCCAGGAAGCGCTGACTGAGCTGGCTCACTACAAAGAGCTAAAGCGCGCTCTGGAAAGCCGTGATGATGCCTGGCTGGACGCGCGTCTGCGCCGCTTCCAAGGCTTTACCAGCATGTCCGCTCAACCTGGCCCGCACTTTGGTCTTGGGCTACCGGCTTATGCCACCTGGACGTCGCCAATTCGTAAGTACGGCGATATGGTCAACCATCGTTTGATCAAGCGAGTGCTTAAAGGTGAACAGGCTCCGGCAGAAGCCAGCCAGCAGCTCACCGAGCAACTCACCGAGCGGCGGCGCCTGAACCGTATGGCAGAACGCGACGTAAAAGATTGGCTCTACGTTCGCTACTTAACGCCAGCGGCTCAAAACCAAGACGCCTTCGACGCAGAGATCATGGCGATCAACCGTGGTGGTATGCGAGTACGCCTGCTGGAAAATGGTGCTACCGCCTTCGTACCCGCCCCGCTAATGCACAGCGATCGCGATAAAGTGGTCATTGATGATAAAGAGGGTCGCATTCAAATTGAAGGCGAAGAGCGCTACAAGCTGGGCGACAGCCTGCGCATTGCGCTAACAGAAGCCCGTGAGGAAACCCGCTCGCTGGTCGCCAAACCCACAGAATAACGTTACCTTGCACCGCCCACGCCACGGCATTGCCGTGGCGTTTTATTTTCCCGCCACCCATTAACTGTCGCAGAACTGACTTATTTCTTCCTTATGGTAATCCGATGACACCCTTGTAGTTCGGAGGTTACCTTGCACATCGCTGATGTGACCATGTTTCACGCCCCGGCAAGCGGCGGCGTTCGTACTTATCTGCAAGCTAAACACCGGGTGCTAGCGCACACGGCAAACCTACGCACTAGCTTGTTAGTGCCGGGAGCTGAGCGCGATAGCCTGGGTGACCACCACACCTTGCCAGCGCTACACCTCCCCTTGGGCCAGGGCTACCGCTTTCCGCTGAGAGGGTCACGCTGGCGCGATGCACTAATCGAGCTAAAACCTGATCTTATCGAGGCTGGCGACCCTTATGTAACGGCATGGGCAGCCCTTGCCGCAGGCCAAACGCTTGGCGTACCGGTGGTCGGATTTTATCACTCAGACCTTCCACGCTTAATGGGGGATCGCTTTGGCCGCTACGTAGAGAAACGCTTAACGCGCTATGTCAAAGACCTCTACTGCCAATTTGATAGCGTGCTGGCCCCCTGTAACGCTATGGCTAATCGACTCAGGGAGTGGGGAGTCGATAACGTTCGCGTACAGCCATTAGGGGTCGATTTAAACCATTTTCACCCCCAGCAGCGAGATCCCGCCTTCCGCCAAGGCATGGGTATTCCCAGCGATAAAAAGCTGCTGATCTTTGTCGGTCGCAATTCCCGCGAGAAAAATATTGATGTGCTGCTGGCGACAATGCGCCAGCTCGGCAGTGATTACCATTTATTGCTGATGGGTCCCGGCATGCCCCATCAGGTACCCAACAATGTCACTGTCGTGGATCGCTGCTGCGGCGCACATGAAGTGGCCAAAGCACTCGCCAGTAGCGATGCCCTTCTGCATGCGGGCACCCGGGAAACCTTTGGCTTGATCGCTCAAGAAGCGATGGCCTGCGGTATCCCTGTCGTGGGTGCTAGGGCCGGTGCGCTGGTCGAAAATGTGCCATTAGGCGCAGGCATTCTGTGTCAGCCACTCGACCCGGAGGCCATGGCCGAGGCATGCACGGCCTTGTTCAGTAATGACATCGCCGCCAGCGGGCGTTATGCCCGTCATTTTGTCGAACGCCAGTTCAGTTGGGATAGCGTTATCCAGTCTCTTCTTGAGCACTACATCGACCTTTGCAACATTGAACGGCCCAATGCCCTCGCCCACCACCACTAAGCCCCAACGATTACTGCGTTTTCGCCCGCTGCATGGTTTTCTACTGGCGGGGGCACTCTTGGCCCCGCTAGTGCTTACCACTTGGCTGGGCGGTGCTGAGGCGCTGCAGCGTATTAAACATTTTCCATTGGCGTTATTGCTGTTGATGCTGCTATTAGCGTTTCTGTGTTGGAACCTGAATGCAGCAAGGCTGCGGCTAATGTTAGGTGGCCGTGCAGGGCAACTTGGCCAACGTGGTGCGCTGGGCATTGAGCTGGCATCAAAGTTTGCGTTGTGCGCTACGCCTGGAGGGAGTGGAGGGCCAGCCACTCTACTTATCCTGCTTGCACGACGCGGCTTTCCTCCCGCCAAAGGGGCAGCGGTGTTTTTGATTGACCAAGGCTGTGACTTGCTGTTCTTCCTTACCATGCTGAGCGGTTTGATGCTCTTCTCTCTGGCCAGCGATACCCAGTGGCCGCATCAGTCACTAGTACAGTGGTCACTGGTCGGTTTAGCATTTATGGCGACGCTGGTCAGTGGTGTGATGTGTTATTTACCCAGCCTGCTGCGTGCAGGTGGCGTTATAACGACATGGCCAAGCCGTTACCGACGGCGCTGGATAGTAAGGCGCTTATTACGATGCCGATATGCGCTCAAGGTCACACTCGCGCTGCCTTTTACGACGCTGCTCGCGATGATGATGCTTACCGCAGCGCATTGGCTAATGCGCTATAGCTTGCTCTATGTCGCGGTGCTGGGCGTGGGCGGCCATGCCGATTGGATGTGGACGTTTTTAACCCAAATGCTGGCCATGGCGGCCAGCCAGCTGAGCTTTCTTCCTGGCGGCGCAGGTGCGGCTGAAGTCGGCGTAGGCAGTTTGTTACTGCCCTTGATGGAACGCGAGCAGGCCGCAGCAGCCGTCCTAGTGTGGCGTCTGGTGAGCTACCACCTCTATTTAGCGGTGGGGGCACCACTATTTATTCTGTACAGCTACCGAATGCTAAACAGAAAATCCGATAATAAAACGCCGGAAGGATAACCGTGCACCAACGAATAAGGGCGCCCCGAGGGGCGCCCTTATCGCGTGCGACTAGAGGTCGATAGCTTACCAGCCAGTGACTTCTTTCAGTGCATCGCCGATTTCAGCCAGAGAACGCACGGTTTTAACACCGGCATCTTCCAGGGCAGCAAATTTCTCATCCGCAGTACCTTTACCGCCAGAGATGATTGCGCCCGCATGGCCCATACGCTTGCCAGGAGGTGCAGTGACACCAGCAATGTAGGAAACCACAGGCTTAGAAACGTTGGCTTTGATGTAAGCCGCTGCTTCTTCTTCAGCCGTACCACCGATTTCACCGATCATCACGATCGCTTCGGTTTTCGGGTCTTTCTCGAACATTTCAAGAATGTCGATAAAGTTAGAACCCGGAATCGGGTCACCACCGATGCCTACACAGGTAGACTGACCGAAACCATGGTCAGTTGTCTGCTTAACGGCTTCGTAAGTCAGGGTGCCTGAACGCGACACGATACCGACTTTACCCGGCTGGTGAATGTGGCCCGGCATGATGCCAATTTTACATTCGCCAGGCGTGATAACACCTGGGCAGTTCGGGCCGATCAGACGCACGCCCAGCTCGTCACATTTTACTTTTGCTTCGAGCATGTCTAGCGTCGCGATACCTTCGGTGATGCACACGATCAGCTTGATGCCAGCGTTAGCAGCTTCAAGAATCGAGTCTTTACAGAACGGTGCCGGAACGTAGATCACGCTGGCTTCCGCGCCGGTTTTCTCAACCGCTTCTTTCACGGTGTTGAAAACGGGCAGGCCCAGGTGCGTCTGGCCGCCTTTGCCCGGCGTAACACCACCGACCATTTGCGTGCCATAGGCAATCGCCTGTTCGGAGTGGAACGTGCCCTGGCCACCCGTGAAACCTTGGCAGATGACCTTGGTGTTCTTATCGATCAGGATGCTCATTACTTGCCCTCCGCTGCTTTTACAACCTGCTGAGCCGCGTCGGTCAGACTGGTAGCAGCGATGATGTTCAGACCGCTAGACGCCAGTTTTTCAGCGCCCAATTCAGCGTTATTACCTTCCAGACGCACAACCACTGGAACGTTAACACCAACTTGTTCAACAGCACCGATGATGCCTTCAGCAATCATGTCGCAACGAACGATACCGCCGAAGATGTTCACCAGAACCGCTTTGACGTTGTCGTCAGACAGGATGATCTTGAACGCTTCTGCAACGCGCTCTTTGGTCGCGCCACCACCAACGTCCAGGAAGTTAGCAGGCTTGCCGCCACTCAGGTTGACGATGTCCATGGTGCCCATGGCCAGGCCAGCACCGTTAACCATGCAGCCGATGTTGCCATCAAGCGCTACATAGTTCAGTTCCCACTTCGCTGCATCAGCTTCACGCTGATCTTCCTGGGAAGGATCGCGCATCGCTTGAAGGTCTGGATGACGGTACAGCGCGTTGCTGTCGAGCCCCAGTTTGGCGTCGAGGCAGTGCAGATTGCCTTCGTCGGTAATAACCAGCGGGTTAATTTCTAACAGTGCCAGATCTTTGTCATGGAACAGCTTAGAAAGGCCCAGGAAGATCTTGGTGAACTGCTTGATCTGATCGCCTTTCAGGCCCAGAGCAAATGCCAGCTCACGCGCTTGGTAGGGCTGTGCGCCGACCAGCGGATCGATTTCAGCTTTCAAAATCTTTTCTGGCGTTTCTTCTGCAACGGTCTCGATTTCAACACCACCTTCGGTAGAGGCCATGAAGACCACGCGACGGGTGGTGCGATCGACGACGGCGCCGAGATACAGCTCGTCAGCGATGTCGGTGCAAGTCTCAACCAAAATTTTAGCAACCGGCTGACCTTTTTCGTCAGTCTGGAAGGTGACCAGGTTCTTACCTAACCACTGCTCGGCGAAAGCTTTTGCTTCAGCCGGATCTTTAATCAGCTTAACGCCACCCGCTTTACCGCGGCCGCCAGCGTGAACCTGGGCTTTAACCACCCACATGTCACCGCCGATCTTTTTGCACGCTTCTTCAGCTTCTTCGGGAGTGTCCACGGCAAAGCCTTTAGACACTGGTAGACCATAATCAGCAAACAGCTGTTTGCCTTGATACTCGTGAAGGTTCATCGATTCATGCCATTGGTTGCATGTGACTCGAACGATGACCCGCTGCTTTAAAAGAGCGGGGCATCCCCGTACCTTCGTCCCCGCTGATTTCTCACAGAGCCGAAAGTGTTGCGCCACCTGACGGTGGCGCTTGGTTGTTGCTTAGCGAATTACTTGCGCTTCTTACGGTTAGCCATATGAATGGCATGGCCGTCTACCGCAAGAGCGGCTTCATGCACAGCTTCCGACATAGTCGGGTGTGCATAGCAGGTCAGAGCTAGGTCTTCAGCGCTAGAGCCGAATTCCATTGCAATCACGCCCTGGGCAATCATCTCACCCGCGTGCTGACCAACAATATGCATGCCGAGAATACGGTCAGTTTCCGCATCGGCGATAATCTTGGCGCTACCCTCGGTGGCGTTATTCGCCATCGCACGACCACTTGCCGCGAACGGGAAGCTACCAGTCTTAACTTCAATACCTTTCGCTTTGGCATCTTGCTCAGTCATACCGACCCAAGCGACTTCCGGGAACGTGTAGATCACGTTCGGAATCGTGTCGTAGTTCATCTCGGCTTTGTGGCCAGCGATGATATCAGCGACCATGATGCCTTCTTCAGATGCCTTGTGCGCCAGCATGGGGCCACGCACACAGTCACCAATAGCATAAACACCGGGTACGTTCGTGCGGCACTGGTCATCAACAAAGATAAAACCGCGTTCGTCCAGTTCAACGCTCACACCATCGGCAATCACACCCTTGGTGTACGGACGGCGACCAACGCAAACAATCAGTTTGTCGAAGGTCATTTCCTGTTCGCCATTGGCATCGGTGTACTTAACGATGACTTCATCGCCATTGGATTCCGAGCCTGTTACGCGGGCGCCCAGTTTAATATCCAGCCCCTGCTTTTTGAGCAGTTTCTGTGTTTCTTTTGCGATCGCCGTATCGACCATCGGCAAGAAGCTATCCATCGCTTCCAGAACAGTAACTTCAGAACCTAAGCGGTTCCAAACGCTACCCAGCTCTAGGCCGATAACGCCAGCACCAATAACGCCTAAACGCTTCGGCGTTTCCTGGAATTCCAGCGCGCCGGTAGAGTCAACAATCAAGCCTTCGGTTAGCGGCGTCGGTGGAATTTCAACCGGCACGGAACCTGCAGCAACAACGATGTTATCAGCGTCGTAAGTGGTGGTATTGCCGTCTAGATCGGTCACTTCGACTTGCTTACCGGAAACCACTTTACCGGTGCCCTCAATAGCCGTAACACCATTGGCTTTAAATAAGCCAGAGATGCCGCCGGTCAAGTTCTTAACGATCTTGTCCTTGCGAGCCATCATTTTTTTGACGTCCATCGTGACGTCACCGGCATTAATACCCATGTCGTCGAAATCGTGCTTGGCTTCGACGAACTTGTGCGAGGCTTCAAGCAACGCTTTAGACGGGATACAGCCGACGTTCAAACACGTACCGCCGTGAACGACGTTGCCTTCTTTACCAATCCATTTTTCAACACAGGCGGCCTTCAGGCCCAGCTGCGCAGCGCGGATAGCCGCTACGTAGCCACCAGGACCTGCACCGATAACGATCACATCAAACTTGTCAGCCATGTTGGCTCCTTTAGCTTGGTTGCCTCCCCCCGTTTGAACTTAAAACGGGCAGGAGGCAAGGTGCGATTGCATTAGAACGCTAATACAGCAGAGGAGGCGGATCAGCGCGCTCCGTTATACGTCCAGCAGCAAGCGAGCCGGGTCTTCCAGCAGCTCTTTAATAGTAACCAAGAATCGTACCGCATCTTTACCATCAATCATGCGGTGGTCGTAGGACAGCGCCAGATACATCATCGGGCGAATCTCGACCTTACCATTCACAGCCATTGGACGATCCTGGATTTTATGCATACCCAGGATAGCGGTTTGAGGTGGATTGATAATCGGGGTCGACATCAAAGAACCAAATGTACCGCCGTTAGTGATAGTGAAGGTACCGCCGATCATGTCATCCATGCCCAGCTTACCGTCACGACCACGCTTACCGAAATCAACAATCGTGCGCTCAACGTCGGCAATTTTCATGCTATCGGTATCACGTAGCACCGGTACCACCAGGCCACGATCCGTTGATACCGCAACGCCGATATCTTGATAACCGTGGTAAACGATATCGGTACCATCAATAGAGGCGTTAACATCCGGGAAGCGCTTGAGTGCTTCAGAAGCCGCTTTTACAAAGAAGCCCATAAAGCCCAGTTTAATATCGTGGGTTTTCTGGAACGTATCTTTGTACTGCGCACGAAGCGCCATGATTTCAGTCATGTCCACTTCGTTATAAGTGGTCAGCATGGCAGCCGTTTGCTGCGCCTGAACCAGACGCTTAGCAATGGTTTGACGCAGACGCGTCATCGGAACGCGCTTCTCGACGCGATCACCTTCCACTGCCGGTGCGGCGGCAGCTGCTTTCGCCGGCGCTGAAGATTTCGCTGCTTTTTTGGCAGAACCATCTTTCACGGCTTTTTGCACGTCTTCTTTCAAGATGCGGCCACCTTTGCCGGTGCCCTCAATCTTGGCAACATCCAAATCATGCTCAGCAACCATCTTGCGTGCCGCCGGCGCTAGGATCTTATCGCCGACCTTCTCATCAGCGCCTTCATCATCGCTACCCGCAGCACTTGAAGCAGAGGCACTGCTGCTCTCTTCACCGGCGCCACCAGCACCTTCGGTAAAGATGGCCAGAACCGCTTCGGATTCAACCTGGCTGCCTTCTTCGGCTTTAATTTCTGCCAGTGCGCCGTCGGCAGGTGCGACAACTTCGAGCACTACCTTGTCGGTTTCGATGTCGGCTAACACTTCATCGCGTTTAACCGCTTCACCAACCTTCTTGTGCCACGTTGCCACGGTGCCTTCCTGGATAGATTCAGGGAAGCTTGGGGCTTTTACGTCATGTTGCTTACCACCGCCGTTACCGCCGCTGGCTTTTTTCTCTTCACTTTTCTCAGCAGGCTTTTTAGCACTAGCATCATCAGAAGATGTATCTTCTTTGCCACTTGCTGCGCTGCTTTCACCGATTTTGCCTAACACTTGCTCTGACTCAACGGTATCGCCTTCTTCTGCCATCACGTCAGTCAGGGTACCCGCTTCCGGTGCGACGACTTCTAGCACCACTTTGTCGGTTTCGATTTCAACAATCAGCTCGTCACGTTCGACGCTGTCACCCGGCTTTTTATGCCACGCAGCCACAGTGCCTTCGGCAACGGATTCCGGAAAGGTTGGCGCTTTGATATCAGTAGCCATGTCGTTTCCCTTATATGTTCTCTAAACCCGGTGGGCGCTTATAGGTTAAAAGCGTCTTCCACCAGCTGGCGCTGCTGTTCAGTGTGGACGGACATATAGCCCGCTGCCGGTGCGGCAGAGGCAGGACGTCCTGCAAATTTCAAATCACGTCCGAGACCATCTTTCAGCATATCGGCGACGGCGCGCATGTGGTGCTGACTTGAGTACCAAGCGCCCTGGTTTAGCGGCTCTTCCTGGCACCACACGATGTCTTCCACATTGGCATACGCCTGGAGCACTTCCAGAAGTTCTTCTTTCGGGAAGGGGTAGAGTTGCTCGAGACGAATAATCGCCGTGTCATCACGCTCGTTTTCTGCACGCCAGTTGGCTAGGTCGTAGTACACCTTACCGGCACACATAATAACGCGAGTCACCTTTTCTGCCTCAAGATTCGCCTGATCCGGTAGCACCATGTAGAACTTGCCGTGAGCAAGATCTTCTAGGCTAGATACCGCTTCTTTGTGGCGCAGTAGCGACTTCGGCGACATGATTACCAGTGGCTTACGCAACGGACGAATGACTTGACGTCGCATCAGATGATAAATCTGTGCGGGCGTCGTCGGCACACACACCTGCATGTTGTGCTCAGCGCACAGCTGCAAGAAGCGCTCTAAGCGCGCGGAGGAGTGCTCTGGCCCCTGACCTTCATAACCATGCGGCAACAGCATGGTCAGTCCACACAGTCGTCCCCACTTGGTCTCACCAGAAGAGATAAACTGGTCAACCACGACTTGGGCACCGTTGAAGAAGTCACCAAACTGGGCTTCCCAAATGACTAAGTCACCCGGCGCTGTCGTGGAGTAGCCGTACTCAAACGCCAGCACAGCCTCTTCCGATAGGAAAGAGTCGTGAATGGTAAAGCGCGGCTGACCGTCTGACATATTCTGCAGCGGTACGTACGTAGAACCATCTTTCTGGTTATGGATAACCGCATGACGGTGAGAGAACGTCCCACGACCAACATCCTGACCGGTAATACGAATCGGATGCCCTTGATCAAGCAGCGTGGCATACGCTAGCGTTTCAGCGAAGCCCCAGTTAAGCCCCATGCCGCCCGCCTGCATTTTGCGACGGTCTTCATAGATTTTAGCGACTTGGCGCTGTACTTCGACGCCATCAGGAACCTCACACATTCTCGCAGCCAGCTGCTGCAGACGCTTCATATCGAAGGTAGTGTCTGCATTACCGGTCCACTCATGCCCCAGGTAGGGAGCCCAGTCCACAAAGAGTGATGTATTAGGCTCCTGCACCAAGGCATTAGCTACGTGATTGCCTGCCACAAGATCATCGCGGTAGGTTTCAACCATTGCCTTAGCGTCTTCTTCTGACAATACGCCCTGTTCGACCAGACGCTTCGCATAGAGTGAACGCGAAGAAGGATGATCTTTAATCTTGGCGTACATCATCGGCTGGGTACCCGATGGCTCGTCGGCCTCGTTGTGGCCGCGGCGGCGGTAGCACACCAGATCAATAACAACGTCTTTCTTAAACTGTTGCCGGTAATCCAACGCCACTTGGGTCGCATGGATAACCGCATCAGGATCATCGCCGTTAACATGGAAAATCGGCGCCTGAACCATCTTAGCGATGTCAGTACAGTATTCGGTGGATCGCGCGTCCAAGGGGTTCGACGTCGTAAAGCCCACCTGGTTGTTAATCACGATGTGTACTGTGCCACCGGTTTTATAGGCACGGGTTTGAGACATCTGGAATGTCTCCATGACCACGCCCTGACCAGCAAACGCTGCATCGCCATGAACGTTGATTGGCAGAACTTTGCTGCCCTCTTCATCATTACGGCGATCTTGACGTGCGCGTACCGAGCCTTCTACTACCGGCGCAACAATTTCCAAATGCGACGGGTTAAACGACATTGCCAAGTGAACTTCGCCACCAGGCGACATGACGTTAGAGCTGAAGCCTTGGTGATATTTCACATCACCAGAACCACGCTCGATCACCTTTTTACCGTCGAATTCGTCGATCAATTCAGCGGGATTTTTCCCCAGAATATTAACCAACAGGTTCAAACGGCCACGGTGAGCCATGCCAATAACAACTTCTTTAGTGCCATAGCCACCGGAGCGCTGAATCAACTCGTCCATCATCGGAACAAATGATTCACCACCTTCAAGACCGAAGCGTTTGGTGCCTGGATATTTAGACGCTAGGTAATTTTCCAAACCTTCGGCAGCGGTAAGGCGCTCAAGCACATGCTTACGCACATCGTCGCTGAATTTCGGCGCACTGCGCACCGATTCAAAACGCCGTTGCAACCAACGTTTCTCTTCGGTATCAACAATGTGCATGATCTCGCAACCGATAGAGCGACAATAAGTCTGCTCCAGCGCGTCAACGATCTCACGCAACGGTGCTTTATCAATACCTAGAAAAAACGAGCCGGTCTGGAACTCGGTGTCAAGATCAGCCTTGGAAAGCTGATGAAATGACAGATCGAGGTCTGGGACGGGGGTGGGATTACGCAGTCCTAGCGGGTCGATATTGGCCTTCTGATGGCCACGAAAGCGGTATGCGTTAATCAGCTGCAGGACTTTTACCTGCTTTTTATTCTCACCGCTATCGGAGGCGGCGGCTACCCGGCCTGGGCGACTTTCACGACCCAGTTGGTAGAACTGATCACGAGTGGGGCTTAGTGGAACATCGTGGGAGGCACTGCCCTCAGAACGAGGCAACTGATCAAAATAGCTGCGCCATTCATCTGAGACAGAATCAGGATCGGCGAGGTACTGCTCATAAAGCGCTTCCACGTAGTGGACATTGCCACCACTAACGTGAGAGGAACGCCACATCAACTCCATTATGCCTTGTTGCATCTCTCGGTCACCCTGCACTGATGGGGTGGTATCGGTATCGCTGCAATCGCGCAACGACATCGCTATTGCCCTGCCGGCGGGGCGGGACATATGCCGGCGGCGCCGACCGAAGGCCGGAAGCCCTATTCATACTAGCTGTAAGTACTACATTTTCACTACGTACCACTTCAGTACGCTCTATTTCACTACGTACTATTATACCTTCGTCTACTCACTACGTTAATACGAAGGCTTCTTTTATCTAGTCATACTCAATCAGTTCATGCTCAAAAGCCGGTACTTGCGGCACCGGCTTTTAAACTTGACTGGTTAGATGGTGCGACGCGTCGCCGCACCACCTAACGCCCCTATGATAACAAGCGAAGCTCCACGATTTAAGTGGCTTTGTGCAGCAACTTACGTAGCGATCGCATTTTTTTCATAGGATTAGGCGTTTACGTCGCATCAGCCAACAACATTTCACGAATTTTACCAATTGCACGGGTCGGATTTAGTCCTTTTGGACAAACCGCAACGCAATTCATGATGCCGCGGCAACGGAACACGGAGAACGGATCTTCCAGGCTGGTAAGACGTTCGCGGGTAGCCGTGTCACGTGTATCCGCAAGAAAGCGATAAGACTGAAGCAAACCAGCCGGACCGACAAACTTGTCTGGATTCCACCAGAACGATGGGCATGACGTAGAGCAGCATGCACAAAGAATACACTCATACAGGCCATCTAGCTTGTCGCGCTCTTCTGGTGATTGCAGACGCTCAATCGCCGGTGCAGGCTCATCGTTCTGCAAGTACGGTTGAATGCGCTCGTACTGCTTATAGAACAGCCCCATATCCACAACCATATCGCGGATAACCGGCAGACCCGGCAATGGGCGCAAGGTCAGCTTATTGCCTTTCACAACATCTGACAGCGGCGTAATACATGCCAAGCCGTTTTTACCGTTCATGTTCATGCCATCGGAACCGCATACGCCCTCACGGCAGCTGCGACGGAACGCAAGTCCGCTATCCTGCTCTTTCATCAGATGCAGAACATCCAGCACCATCAGATCGCGGCCTTTGGTATCGACCTGGAACTCCTGCATATAGGGCGCGGAGTCGGTTTCCGGATTGTAGCGGTATACGGATACCTGAAGGTTAGACATGGTGACTCCCTCTCGTCAGTGCAGAGATTAGTAGGTGCGAACCTTAGGCTCGAATGTATCAACAGTTTTCGGCTTGAAGTTAACGTCGCGCTTCTTCAGCTCTTTCGTGGCCGGGAAGTAAAGCGAGTGCTTCAGCCAGTTGACATCATCACGGTCAGGATAGTCGTAGCGCGAGTGCGCACCACGGCTCTCATTACGCTCAAGGGCAGCAATCGCCGTTGCTTCTGCCACTTCCATTAGGTTATCAAGTTCTAAAGCTTCAACACGCGCCGTGTTGAACGCATTGGACTTGTCAGGCAGGTGCGCATTGGCAATTCGGCTGCGCAGATCCGCCAGTTTCTTGACACCTTCCTGCATATTCTTCTCTTCACGGAATACACCGAAAGAAGTCTGCATGATGTCTTGGAGCTCTGCTTTAAGCTCAGGAATGCTCTCGCCACCTTCCGATTCATTCCAGCGCGTAATACGCTTCATCGCTGATTCAATATCAGATTCAGAAGCATCCAGGTAATCAATACCTTCGTTCAGCGCGCCTTCAATAAACATACCCGCCGCACGACCGAAGACCACCAGATCCAGCAGTGAGTTACCGCCCAAGCGGTTAGCACCGTGAACCGATACACACGCCGCTTCACCACAAGCAAACAAACCGTTAACGATATGATCGTTGCCGCTTTCGTCCTGGGTAATTGCCTGACCATGAATATTGGTCGGAATACCGCCCATCATGTAGTGACAAGTAGGCACGACAGGAATCGGATCTTTAGCAGGATCAACGTGAGCAAACGTTTTCGACAGCTCAACGATACCCGGCAGGCGCTTACCAAGAACTTCTTCGCCCAGGTGATCAAGCTTCAAGAAGACGTGATCGCCCTTCTCGCCACAACCACGACCTTCCAGAATTTCCATGACCATTGAGCGAGCAACAACGTCACGGCCTGCCAAGTCTTTGGCGTTCGGCGCATAACGTTCCATGAAGCGTTCGCCATCTTTATTGATCAGGTAACCACCCTCACCACGGCAACCTTCAGTGACCAGCGTACCCGCACCATAAATACCGGTCGGGTGGAACTGCCACATTTCCATGTCCTGCATCGGGAAGCCAGCACGTAGCGCCATGCCGATACCATCGCCAGTATTGATCAAGGCATTAGTAGTAGAGGCATAGATACGACCTGCACCACCCGTGGCCAGAACAGTGGCTTTCGATTTAACGTGGACAACTTCGCCAGTTTCGATGCACATGGCGATACAACCGACCACATCACCGTTGCTGTTTTTCACCAGATCTACCGCGTACCACTCATTCAAGAACGTGGTGTTGTTCTTGAGGTTGTTTTGGTAGAGCGTGTGAAGCAGTGCGTGGCCAGTACGGTCAGCGGCTGCACAGGTACGTGCCGCCTGACCGCCTTCGCCGAAGTTTTTCGACTGGCCACCAAACGGACGCTGATAAATACGGCCATTATCAAAGCGCGAGAACGGCAGCCCCATGTGCTCAAGTTCAAACACCGCTTTCGGGCCTTCTGAACACATGTACTCAGCTGCGTCTTGGTCGGCAATGTAGTCGCCGCCTTTAACAGTGTCGTACATGTGCCAGCGCCAATCATCGTTCGGATCTGACGATGCGATGGCGCAAGTAATACCACCCTGGGCAGAAACCGTGTGAGAGCGTGTCGGGAACACTTTGGACAGTACGGCTGTCTTTTTGCCAGATTTGGCAAGTTCTAAAGCAGCACGCAAGCCAGAGCCACCGCCACCGATGATAATGGCGTCAAATGTCAGGCTACGAAGGTTAGACATGTATCAAGCTCCCCACAGAATTTGAATGCCCCACACCAGATATACGAAGATGGCCAGAATAATCAGAGTCTGGGCACCCACGCGCAGGCGAGTGGACTTGAGATAATCGGTGGTGACCGTCCACAAACCGATCCAGGCGTGCGCTGCAATGGAAACAAATGCGAGCAGCGAGAAAATACGCATCCAAGTTTGATCGAACAGTCCACTCCAAGCGTAGTAATCCAGATTAGGATTGAGCAGCAGGTAGGCGACGATAAAGACGGTATATACAGCCAGGATTACCGCTGAAACGCGCTGCATTAGCCAATCGGATAACCCGCTACGGCCAAAACTTGTGATGTTGGTTACCATACCCAAACTCCTGCCAGGATGATCAGAACGACACTGACGACAACAGTGATTTGTGCTTTTTTCACGCCACCTTCTAGGGTCACGCCGATATCCGCATCCATCAACAGGTGTTTGATACCTGCTACAAAATGGAATGCCAATGCGGATAACAATCCCCAGGCAATGAACTTGGCGAAAAAGTTATTGGCCAATGCGTTGCTGACGGCATCAAAGCCAGCCGGAGACGATAGTGATTTACCCAGCGCCCAAAAAGCGAAGATCAGGCCAACGAAGAGGATGACACCCGTAATACGGTGTGTAATCGACGTTAGCGCCGGTAGTGGGAAATGTATCGTAGTAAGGTCTAAGTTTACGGGTCGTTTGCTATTCACGGCGTTATACACACTCTCTTGGCCCGCTCTGCGACAGGTCGGGCATGGCCCGAGCGGGCAGTGGTTGCTGGAAGGGGCTCGGCCGTTGCCAAGTCGAGCACGACCTCCTACCTGCCGGTCGCGCGCCGTGGATTATAAGAACCTTCGCCCCTGCTGACAAACCGAACTCAAGCTTAACTCGACTATGGTGCAAGAAAATTGAGGTCAACCTGAGTCGATTTTGCGTTGCAGCATGGTTATAGTGACAGGAGATTGATGGTTTGATAAGTCCGTTAACGTGTCGTCAACCCCCTGACGCCTCTACCACGAACTCCACACTTACCATATACAAAGATTGCCCAATACAACAACAGCTGTACAAGGATACCTAGCGCTTAGGCTAATTGACAAAATGTCGCACACTTCTATAGTAGGCGAGCCTTTTCGCCGGCGCGGTATGCGAAACAACGACATTACGTCCCAAACCGAATTCGAAAGGAGGCCAGCATGGCTGACAGGAAAGCGACATTGACGGTAGACGGTCTAGAAAAATCGATCGAACTACCCATGTATTCCGGCACACTTGGCCCCGACGTCATCGACGTACGCGGCTTAGGTGCTGAAGGCCTGTTTACCTACGATCCCGGCTTCATGGCCACCTCTTCCTGCCAGTCCGCTATCACTTATATTGATGGCGGCAAGGGCGTGCTGCTACACCGCGGCTACCCTATCGACCAACTGGCCAAAGAGTCTAATTTTGTCGAGGTATGCTACACCCTGCTATTCGGTGAGCTACCTAACGATGAACAGTATGCAGATTTCGAGTCGCGCATTCGTAACCACACCATGGTGCACGACCAAATCAACAATTTCTTCAAAGGGTTCCGCCGCGATGCGCACCCAATGTCTATCCTTTGTGGCGTCGTTGGCGGCCTAGCTGCTTTCTACCATGACCACATGGACATCACCCAAGAAGAAGATCGCGTGATCAGCGCTATTCGCCTCATTGCAAAAATGCCGACCCTGGCCGCAATGTCGCACAAGTATAATGTTGGCCAGCCGTTCAACTACCCCCGCAACGACCTGAGCTATGCAGAAAACTTCCTCTACATGATGTTCAGCAACCCATGCGAAGAGTACAAAATCAATCCGGTATACGCGAAAGCCATGGACCGCATCTTTATGTTGCACGCGGATCATGAGCAAAACGCTTCGACCTCTACAGTACGCTTAGCAGGCTCAACCGGCGCCAACCCCTTTGCCTGTATCAGCGCCGGTATTGCGGCACTTTGGGGTCCTGCACACGGCGGCGCCAACGAAGCCGTACTGAATATGCTTGATGAAATTGGCGACGACTCTGAAGAAAACATTCAGCGGTTTGTCGACAAAGCCAAAGATAAAGATGACCCCTTCAAGCTGATGGGCTTTGGGCACCGCGTATATCGCAACTTTGACCCGCGCGCCAAAGTAATGAAAGAGACCTGTGATGAAGTCCTTGCTGAGCTTGGCTTAGCTGACGACCCGCAGCTCAAAATCGCCAAGCGCCTTGAGCAAATCGCCCTTGAAGACGAGTACTTCATTGAGCGCAAGCTGTATCCAAACGTCGACTTCTACTCTGGCATCATTCTCAAAGCCATGGGCATACCGACCAATATGTTTACCGTTATTTTCGCGGTATCTCGCACCATTGGCTGGATCTCTCACTGGCATGAAATGCTCAGCGAAAGCTACAAAATTGGCCGCCCGCGTCAGCTGTATATTGGCCACGACATGCGCGATTATCCTAAAAAATAACGCCACGGTAACAACGTAGCGTCACTAGGATAATAAAAGGCCACCCACGGGTGGCCTTTTGCTTATCGTAAATTCTTTTTTTATTACTCTACACAAAATATTCCACACCCCTAGCACTCATCACACACCCACAAGGTGCTCTATGCGAACCATCACTACTGTTGCTTTTATTGGCCTGGGCGTTATGGGCTACCCCATGGCAGGCCATCTTGCCAAACAAGGCCTTACAACGCGTGTTTACAACCGCACAAGCAGTAAAGCAGATACTTGGGCAAACGAGTATGGCGGCACCGTACACGCCACCCCCAAAGAAGCCGCTGACGGCGCTGACCTTGTTTTGATATGCGTAGGTAATGACGACGACGTCAGGCAAGTAACTACCGGCACCGACGGCGTGCTAAGCAGCATGACAACCGGCACCTACCTGATCGACCACACCACTGCCTCTGCAGACCTCGCTCTGGAACTAGACACCACCTGCCGCGAGCAAGGCGTAGCCTTTTTAGACGCCCCCGTCTCCGGCGGGCAGCAAGGGGCTGAAAATGGCGCACTGACGATTATGTGTGGTGGTGAGCAGACACACTTTGACGCTGTCCACCCCATCCTTAATCACTACGCCCGTGCCGTCACACTGATGGGCAGCGCTAGCAGTGGCCAGCTGACTAAAATGGTTAACCAGATTTGTATTGCTGGCTTAGTACAAGGTCTTGCCGAAGGCCTCCATTTCGCCGAACAAGCAGGTCTGGATCAACAACAGGTAATTGATGTGGTATCCAAGGGTGCCGCTGGTTCATGGCAGATGGAAAACCGCCACAAAACGATGATTGCCAATGAGTACAATCATGGCTTTGCAGTGGACTGGATGCGCAAAGATTTAGGCATTTGCTTAGAGCAAGCTCGTCGACTGAGCGCCACGCTACCCGTCACCGCCCTTGTTGACCAATTTTATGCTGATGTGCAACGTATGGATGGAGGACGCTGGGACACTTCGTCGCTCTTGAAGCGCCTCCAAAAGCCAGAATAATGCTTGACTTTTAAGCGCCTCGATCTTGAAAAGGGTTTTCCACACTATCTGTGGATAACCCTGTTCACAACCACTACAAAACGTCCCACAATCGCCATGAACAGTGACCCAGCCTTAAATTGATCATTTTTTAACCTAATGTAACTTATTGATTTAAAAGAAATAATGCTAAATCACTGATTTTTTGAGACAACAGCTCAGGGTTGTGCACAACCCCTTCTGCAAACTTGCAAAAGTGGACAAGTCAAGCACAAAATCGCCCAAAAACGATTGAAATGAGAATGATTTCAGCCAACAGCCATAATAACGGGAACGCAAAAAACGACAGATGAGTTGCCTCATTGCCTTTAATTAAAATGCGTATTTTGAGAAATGTTTGCCGACAATAAATCTGCAAATAAATTTCGAGGAAGTAGGAGATGGCGTCCCATAGGGGGTTCGAACCCCTGTTACCGCCGTGAAAGGGCGGTGTCCTAGACCACTAGACGAATGGGACGTTATTAACCTAAATAAATACGGCCTTGAGACGCTATATTGAAAACTTTGTATTGAAAACCAGAGTTTTCGATATTGGTGGAGCCTAGCGGGATCGAACCGCTGACCTCAACACTGCCAGTGTTGCGCTCTCCCAGCTGAGCTAAGGCCCCACATGTCTCGAAGACGGAGCGTATGTTACTGATTACGCCCGCCTTCGTCAAGCCTTTCAAGCACCCTTTTCAAGCACTCGTATTACAGACACCTTTAGAAAGCCCGCTAGTGCCATATCCTAAACATCAACTAGACATTAGAGATCACGAAACTCTTTTTCAAAGCGTTTGGCTTGCTTCTTGGAAACACCGCCTAATACGTCAATGGCACTACGTAGCCGTGCTCGCGTCACGTCGGAACCTAAGATCGCCATGGCATCCATTACAGAGGTGCTCGACGTGCTGCCCGTAATGGCAATAAAGACAGGGGCAAGGAAAGCCTTCATCTTAATATCGAAATGCTCAGCAAGCACTTTAACGTCTGCCAAGAGCACTTCTTTCGTCCATGCAGGCACGGCTTCAAAACGCCACACCAAGAACTGCAGCAGCTTAACCAGTTCTTCTTTCTCAAGCTTCACGCTAGCAAAGTCGTTTTCCGTTAGCGCAGGCAGCCCAGAGAAAAAGTGCCCCGCCAGCGGAATTACTTGGGAAAGGGTTTCCACACGAGGACGCACCTGAGGAAGTATTTGTTTCACGTACTCTTCATTGAATGCCCATTCCCGAAGCGCCTGAAGCAGCGCATCGTCATCTAAGTCTTCACGAATATAAACGCCGTTCAACCAGGTCAATTTTTCCAAATCAAACACTGGCCCACCTAACGATACTCGCTGAATATCAAACTCAGCCATCATATCTGACAGGCTAAACTTCTCGCGCTCGTCAGGCATCGACCAACCCATACGGCCTAAGTAATTAGTGACGGCCTGAGGCAAGAACCCCATACGACGATAGTAGTTAATCGACGTCGGGTTTTTGCGCTTGGATAGCTTGGACTTATCGGGATTACGCAGTAGCGGCAAATGGCACAACTGCGGCATTTCCCAGCCGAAGTATTCATAAAGTAACTGATGCTTAGGCGCTGAATTAATCCACTCTTCGCCGCGCAGCACATGGGTAATGTTCATTAGGTGATCATCAACCACGTTTGCCAGATGATAGGTAGGCATGCCATCCGACTTCAGCAGAATTTGAGCATCAACTTGCGCCCATTCAACTTCGATTGTGCCGCGCAACATATCGTTCACCACACAAACGCCGGTGCTCGGTACCTTCATGCGAACGACATAAGGCCAGCCTTCCTGCTCACGACGAGCCTGCTCATCCGCAGCCAACGCTAAGTCAACGGGTTTCAAAGCCAAGTGCATACCCGCCGCTTTGCGAGCTTCCCGCAGTTCACCCAACTCTTCACTGGTGCGGTAACACTTAAAGGCATGCCCCGCATCCATAAGCTGCTGGGCGTACTGGGCGTAGATATCACCACGCTCGCTTTGTCGATATGGGCCGTGAGGGCCGCCCACATCAGGGCCCTCATCCCACTCCAGCCCTAGCCAACGTAACGAATCTAAAATCATCTGTTCTGATTCAGCGGTAGACCGAACCCGATCGGTGTCTTCAATGCGCAGAATGAACTGGCCACCATGCTGGCGCGCAAAACAGAGATTAAACAGCGCGATATAGGCAGTACCTACATGCGGATCACCCGTTGGAGAAGGCGCGATACGAGTACGAACGGTCATCAAAATGTCCTTTTGGCAATAAAGCGTCTCGGCATTATACGCACCCTTAAGGCAACCAGCAGTACCTTGCAGGGAACGAGTTTGACTTAAAAGCGTCTGATCAGAAGTTGGAGGCTCATTAATAGGAAGATGCGCGTTAAAGCACAATCGCTTAGTATGGCGAAGCCCCTATGATTCGTGTTCATACTTGAGAGCGCCTCGCGATTTCTAGTATGCACAGAGCGCCGCCGAATAGGGTGGAAGTACACTCAACGAGCTTGTTTAGCTCAACGATAGGAAAATGAAATGGAATCGCTAGGCTCACGTATAAAGCAACTGCGGCTTCGGGCCAAGCTCAACAAAGCTGCCCTCGCACGTAAAGTAGGCGTATCAGATGTCACCATTTCTTACTGGGAATCCGGTGCTATCAAACAAATCGGCCACGAACGCCTTGTTGCGCTCGCCGATGCCCTTGATTGCTCTTTGGCAACCCTACTAGAAGGTGACAGTGCCGCCCCTCTGTTGATCCTGACACATACTGGTCCCCTCCCCTGGGAACAGGTTCAGGCAACTATGATGACGGTGCCGCATCATCTGCCGCTAAAGATTGACTGGAAAGCTCCCTGCATAATGGCAACCCCCGGCCAAGAAACGGATTTCTCACCGGTGTTAGCAGGCGACTTAGTGCTATTAGGCCCTACCCATGTATTTCACAAAGCTGGTCATTATCTGATCCAGCAAGAACAAGGTTATGTTATTGAGCATTTTGCTAAAGCGCCCAGTGACACCACCATACATGCGGTACTGCTAGCACACTGGTCTCCTGCCTAAAGCATCTTTATCCCCCCACGTCCTACATTTCTTCAACTACGTCCACCTGGTCGCGCGTACGTCTTGGTTCACTGCCCACTAAGAAACTGCGCGAGTAGGTGGCAACCTGCCCTAATCCATGGCGAGTTTGGCTAACCAGCTCGCCAGCCAAATGCTCCCCTTCACTGCCAATGCGCGCCTGAACCACTTCTGGCTGCACGGCGGCTTCTGAAAGCTGGACCTGCACACTATATCGTCCATCCGGTAAGCCACTGCCAGAACCAAAGGGGCCAGCATTAAACCGCCCTTGTAAAACACTGGTACGCTCCTGCCAACGCACGCGGCTTATCTCACGCTCAATGGTTACCTGAATAAGAGCGCCGTCCGGCAGGTTGGTTTCGCCTTCTACCATTAAACGACGATCAGAGCGCAGAGAGGCCCTAGCCGAAATGGCTACAACGAGAGGATCGACCACCTCTTGTGGTTCGGCACTTTGCTGTGGGCTAGGCACTTCAACGACCGGCTCAGGCGACTCTGAGGGTGACTCCTCCTCCTGACCGCCACAACCAGCCAGCAGCAGCACGCTCACCAACACTAAACTGATACCACCTAGTGTCTTATGCATAGAGACTCCTCAACAACGAAATATCAGCTTACCACTGCCTAGCCCTCATCACATTGAATAAGACCGCAAAACAAGCAAAGTGCTGCAGGGCTCAAAAGGCTTATTTCATTGACAAACGAAACTAATTTCGTTTTTGTGGATTCAATACCTACGCGCCGGACTTTGAACAAGCGATATTCACCTTCCACCTTTGCCGGCCTCTACCCTCACAATTGAGCCGCGTGTGCTTTGTACTCAAACCCGCTTTTTGCGTACAATCGCTCGCCAACGACTCCCCCTGCTGTTAAGCAACCACGACTGGCTTATACCGCATCGAATGATGCAAGTGATTGATATGACTAAAACAAGCCCAGCAGATGCTGCTCGTCTGTTTTCCGTGGCACCTATGATGGATTGGACAACCCGCGATTACCGCGCGTTTGCACGCACGTTAACCAAGCGGACATTGCTGTATACCGAGATGGTGACCACTGGTGCCATTTTGCATGGAACGCCCCGTGAGCGCTTTTTAGGCTATAGCGATGTAGAGCATCCGATTGCGTTGCAATTGGGTGGCAGCGATGCGGGAGAGCTGGCCGAGTGTGCAGCCATTGCCGAGGCGTGGGGTTACGACGAAGTCAATCTGAATGTCGGCTGCCCCAGCGACCGGGTGCAGAACAATATGATTGGCGCTTGTTTGATGGGCCACCCTGAAAAAGTGGCGGCGGCGGTGAAAGCTATGCAGGCGGCAGTGTCGATTCCGGTCACGGTGAAGTGCCGTATCGGGATAGACGATCAGGATGAAGATGCTGACTTGGCGCGGTTTATTGAGATTGTGGCGGCTGCAGGTTGCAACATCTTTACGGTTCACGCGCGCAAAGCTTGGCTGCAGGGTTTGTCGCCTAAGCAAAACCGGGATGTACCGCCCCTTAACTACCCCCGCGTGCATCGTCTGAAGCAGAGCCACCCAGAGCTGCATATTGGCATTAATGGGGGGATTAAAACCCTAGCCGAGTGCAAAGCCCAGCTTGAGCACATAGATAGTGTGATGGTGGGCCGCGAGGCGTATCAAAACCCGTGGCTACTCGCCGGGGTCGATGAGCAGCTATTTGGTGAAGCGGGGCCTGCGCGTACGCGCTTGGAAGCGGCTAACGCATTTCGCCCGTATATTCAGCAGCGGTTAGATGAAGGGGCCAAGCTGAATCACATTACCCGCCATTTGCTGGGGTTATTTCAGGGCTGTCCCGGTGGCAGACGCTTCCGTCGCCACCTGTCTGAACACGCGCACAAAGAGGACGCGGGCCTGCGCCTTTTCGATGAAGCGCTTAGCTTAGTTCGCGAACCCGAAACAGAGACTCAGGAAGCACTACAGCCCGCGACCTAGCTCGGCTGCGGGCTGCATATTAAGACGAACGCCTAGCGGCTTGGACGCGCTAGGTGTAAAACGCCGCTATGGATTGCGAACGCCCTGCTCAATCCGCTCGCCGACCTCTTGATCAATATTGCGCCAGTACTCAAAAGCACGTGCTAATACAGGCTCGGTAACGCCACCGGATAAGTGTCCTACCACATTCGACACTAAGCGATCACGCTGGGCATCATCCATTACTTCACGCACTAGCGCATGGGCTTGGCTCCAGTCGTCATCGTCTTTTCTGAGCGTATAGGCCGCACGTACAAACTTTCCGTCTGTTGACCACACCGCGTCTTCTGGGTAGCGCTGAGCATCGGCTTTCGGCCCGCCTTTGCTATTGGGCGTATACACCGGATCGGTAGCGTGCCGAATACGCATCGCACCACCTTGGCTATAGCTGTGCACGGGGCATTTTGGGGTATTCACTGGGATATGCTTGTAGTTCACACCCAAGCGGGCACGGTGAGCGTCAGCATAAGAGATAGAGCGTGCCAATAGCATTTTGTCCGGTGATAATCCGGTCCCCAGCACCATGTTATTAGGCTCAAACGCGGCTTGCTCAATTTCGCTATGAAAATCCGTGGGATTACGGTCGAGCGTCAGCTTACCAACTTCGATTAACGGGTAGTCTTTATGAGACCACACTTTGGTCAAGTCAAAAGGATTCACTCGGTAGGTCTTGGCATCATCAAACGGCATAATCTGCATGTTGAGCGTCCACGTAGGATAGTCGCCCCGCTTAATGGCCTCAAACAAGTCACGACGATGATAATCGGCATCACTGCCGGCCATCTGATCGGCCTGCTCTTGGGTCATGCATTTAATCCCCTGATCAGTTTTGAAGTGATACTTCACCCAAAACCGTTCTCCTTCAGCATTTACCCACATATAGGTGTGGCTGGAGTAACCGTTCATGTGCCGCCACGTGGCTGGCACGCCTCGATCGCCCATCAACCATGCCACTTGGTGAGCTGACTCAGGTGCCAGTGTCCAAAAATCCCACTGCATATCGTGGTCACGCAGGCCATTATCCGCTCGGCGTTTTTGCGAGTGAATAAAGTGTTGGAATTTCATCGGGTCGCGGACAAAAAACACGGGGGTATTGTTACCCACCATGTCGAAGTTGCCTTCTTCGGTATAAAACTTAATCGAGAAACCGCGGGGGTCGCGCCATGTGTCAGGGCTGCCGCTCTCCCCGGCGACAGTCGAAAAACGAATCAGCACGTCGGTCTTAGTGCCCGGCTGTAGAAACTTGGCTTTGGTATAGTGGCTAACATCGTGGGTTACTTCAAAATGCCCAAACGCACCACTCCCCTTTGCATGAGGTTGGCGGTCAGGAATCATTTCACGGTTAAACGCCGCCATTTGCTCCATCAAATAGTGATCATGCATAACAATGGGGCCATCAGGGCCTACTGACAGAGCATGCTCGTCGCTTGAAACCGGAATACCTGACTCATTCGTAGTGGGATGCTGGCTATCACTGCTCATGACACTTCCTCCTTGTCATATTCGACATGGCACGATTCGTACCACTGGAAAAAGGCCGCCTTTAACAGGCTATATTAATCTAAGCTAAAGCGGCCACCCCACAGATATAGCCAACTCACGTGCATCACGCCACCTGTGACTCGGTCACTCTCTCTATTAAGCCAATAGTTTTTAGCTATAATTTTTTAATGAAAAGCCTTTAACAATAATTTTCAACAACGGCTTGTGAGCAGATGTTCAAAGGTCTCTTGGTAGAACACCGTTACTTAGTAACAGTGCTCATCATCAGTACCAAGTACCAAAGCCGAGTATCAATACATCGCATCAGGCTGAGGCGTCAGGCTTGATTGAAAATTTTCAATCGCCGTCTCAGCTTCTTCAATCTCATCAAAGCGGGCGATGTGATAAAGCGCTTCACCTTCGTTCGCTAGCGGCAGACGGCTCATACCAATAACAATGCCGTCGGCCATAGAGAGCACCTCACCTTCATCATTGCCGAAGGGGTCTGCCACTTTACCGAGCACCTCGCCTTTTGCTACCCGAGCGCCCAGGCGCACCTTAGGACGCAAAATGCCATCAATAGGCGCCCTCGCCCAGCTGGAGCCATTGGCAAGTTCAGCAGGCATTGGCGAGCGGCGACGCTGCTCGCCGGTCAGCATACCTAAACGGCGCATCACGCGTAAAACGCCACGCACGCCGGGGGCAATTGCCCACTCATCAAAACGTAGCGCCTCACCAGCTTCATAAGTAAGCACCGGAATGCCACGGTTCTGAGCATAGTGGCGTAAGCTACCTTCGCGGAGCTCTGCATTGAGTACCACAGGGGCACCAAACGCATCGGCCATGCGCTCAGTTTCACTGCCTGGCTGTAACTGAGCACGAATTTGCGGAAGATTGGTGCGATGAATAGCACCCGTATGCAAGTCGATAATATGCGTGGCGTGATCGACAATTTCATCGCGAAATAGCGCCGCAATACGCCCACCTAACGAGCCCTTTTCACTGCCCGGAAAACAGCGGTTCAAATCTCGTCGATCTGGTAAATAGCGCGTTTGCTGTAAAAAACCGAAAACATTGACGACGGGTACAGCAATTAACGTGCCACGCAAGCTATTGATTGCTTTGGAACGCAGTAGGCGACGAACAATTTCAACTCCATTAATTTCATCGCCATGAATCCCTCCACATACCAGCATGACCGGGCCATCTTTACGCCCATGCACGACTTCGACCGGAATATGCAGCTGCGTGTGGGTATACAGGCGTGCTACAGGCACATCAATTTGTAAGCGTTGGCCAGGCATTACAGTGCGCCCAGCCAGGGTAAAGGGTGCTCGCGCCATGCTGAGAATCCTATAGCGTGCCTAATAACGGTTTCGTTTCGAAACGGCGTTTCCAAATTAATCTTATACGCTTTTTACTGACAAATGACGAATTTGTTAATCCACGTTATGAGCTAAAGTAATTAACCATACAGTTTTGAATGTAAAAAGTGGTGCACATAAGATAAAATGGGCGTATCACGTGTCAATTACTGAGGTTACGTTTTTATATGGCAAGAAAAACCAAAGCGGAGGCTGCTGCAACTCGCGAAGCGCTGTTGGATGCGGCTGAAGAGGTGTTTTTCGCAAAAGGCGTAGCTCGCACATCGCTGGAGCAAATTGCTCGTCACGCCGACCTGACGCGCGGTGCTGTTTATTGGCATTTTAAAAATAAAGGCGACCTTTTTATGGCGCTAGTGGAGCGTGTGCACATGCCCTTCCAGTCACTAATGGAAGAGGTAAATAACGCCGACCCGACTATCTCACCACTAACTGCCATACAACTTGCCTGCCATGCCGGCTTAAACCGCATGGAGCAGCCATCCCATCAGCGCATTTTATCAATTCTGCTGCATCGCTGTGAATTCTTTAGCGATATCAACCCGATTCAGATGCAAGATGAGATCGCAGACGAGTGTTTTGATGAAATGCTGTCGGTATTTCAACTGGCCCAACAGCAGCAGTTGCTACGCGCTGATCTAACCCCTGAGGTGGCAACGCGGCTTATGCAGGCAGCACTGGGTGGCTTGTTTCATGACTGGCTGCGAAATCCAGAATCTTTTTCATTGCGCGAACGCGGCGGTGAGCTCATCGATACATTAATCACCATGATGAAGCGCTAACCATCTCGCTGCAATGCAGCAACACACCTATACTGAACGGATTGTCAGCATAGGATAATTTTATGGATGCATTGGAATTTGTTCGTATCCGCGAACTTGATATCGCTGTGCGCATTTGGAATCCCGACGCACCCCGCACGCTGATGGCATGGCATGGCCTTGCGCGCCACGGCGGTGATTTCGAAGCCCTAGCCCATCAGATGGGCAGCGAATGGCGTATTCTTGCGCCAGATACACCTGGTCGCGGCCTTTCCAGCTGGTCACTGTTTCCTGCCCACGATTATCTCTACAGCCACTACATGACCGTGGCGATAGGCGTGCTAGATCATTTTCAATTAAAGCAGGTCGACTGGCTGGGCACTTCCATGGGCGGGCTATTGGGCATGCTGCTGGCTGCTGACAAAACACATCAACATCGGATTTCTAGGCTTATCCTGAACGATGTTGGGCCTGAGTTGAATAAAGACGGCCTAATCGCGCTCTCCAGTTATTTCAGCCTAACTCACCGTTTTACGAACTTTGCAGACCTACAAAAAGAGCTGACACAGCACTACGCAAGCTTTGGAATCACCTCTGATGATGAATGGCAAGCGCTGGCATTGGGAAGCGCACGACGACTCCCTGATGGTAGTTGGACCTATCACTTCGACCCCCGTATTGGCGAGCAATTTATCCATGACACACCGCGAGACACATGGGCAGATTGGGCAAATATTCACTGCCCTGTGATGGTGATTCGAGGTGCCGAATCAACCTTACTGGATGCCGAAACGCTGCCGCGTATGAAAGAGGTGCAACCCAGCTTAGTTACTTTCACCGCCCCAGGCTGTGGCCATGCCCCTATGCTGAATCAACCCGAGCAAGTAACACCGCTCCGTCAGTTTCTCGACACGCCACTCAGCGCCTTCCCCCGTAGCAAACCAACAAGCGTCACCGCCACTTCGCACCCTGTTGGCCAGTGGCTCATTAAGCAGTGGCGGCGCCTATTTGGCTAGACAATACGTTGGCTAGACAACATTCGCTAGGTGGAATAGCCGTTTGAATGATGCTTGCGGTGCAAGCGCAGCTTATTCACGCGAACGCGCGTATCGAGATACTGTTGCTCAAGCACACTGCGGTACGCGCCTTCGTTGGCAAGATATTTCACAAGCACTCGGCGTTCGCCAGCTTGCGGGCAGTCCCCCGCTTTGCAATGCAATTTGACGGCGCTGCTGGGTTCATTTTCCAGCTGAGCAGATGCATATTCATCATTCTGGCGTTCCGAGACAACGACCGTAGCGCCCAATAAACAGCGGCGATTGAATGGCTGATAGCGATGAAGCGCGCGTTGCAATGAATGGCACACGGCTGCCGCAACTGGCGACGCAACTGCAAATGAGATCCACAGCACGAGCACACCGACAGGCACCCTCAACATACCCAGCGATAACCAGCGGAGGGCTAGTAGCTCAATAGCCAGCGAAATAGCACCCGCGAAAAGTACCAAGAAGCTTAACGCAAGCGTGGCAGGTACACCTGCAAAGCCTAAAGACACCAGTGTGCTGGCCATATGATCGTCGCGTAGGCTATCGCGCTCAAATAGCTCCAACGGTGCAAGCCTGATTAACACCAGCAGCCAGTAGAGCGATATCAAAGCCAACAAGAAGGTAAAGACAATCGTTGGAAATTGCAGTACGGCGGAAACAAGTGATTGCATCATGGCGTGTTCTCCTCCAGACGAAGCCTGGTGATGTTTTCGCTTGACGTTATATTTATTAGCACAAGCTAAAAACAGGGTCTCTTTTAGCGTAGACCACCTTACGCGTTTATGTGGTTCTCTAATTGCTCTTGATCAAGTTTGTAAAAAAAACGGGCACCATGAAAACATGGTGCCCGCTAGCAAGTCGCTAAACAGCGTTATGCTTAGTCGTGACCTAGCGCTGCCTGCTCGTTGTTACCATCCCGGTCAGGGTGGCGTTTCCGATAGAGCCAATCAGACACCGTGGCAATCATTGCGTAGAAGCTTGGAATAAACAGGCTTCCCAGCACGGCAACAGACGCCATACCGACCGCAACGGTGGTACCTATGTGGTGGCTACTCACATCGCTCGCGCCAGAGGCCAGTGCCAATGGCAAGGTACCGAAGATAAAGGCCAGTGAGGTCATAACGATAGGACGGAAACGGAGCTCCGCGGCGGTAATCGCTGCTTCACGAATCGACTTACCATGCTCTTTGCGCTGCAACTCCGCAAACTCAACGATAAGGATCGCGTTCTTAGCGGCCAAGCCAACAACCACCAGCATCCCAATCTGGACATAGACACTGGTATCCAGGCCTCGCAACGCAATACCACCCACGCCGCCCAAGAAAGCAAACGGCGTGGCAGTAAGTACCGCTAGTGGTAGCGACCAACTCTCATACTGTGCCGCCAGTATCAAGAACACCATCAAAATACCAAACACAATGGCGAGCAAAGCGGTATTGCCAAGGTTAGACTCTTGGTAGGCAGTCCCCGTCCAGCCCATTCCCCAGTTTTGGCCCAATGTTTCCTGAACCACTTCCTCCATCGCTGCAATAGCCTGTGTAGAGCTGTAGCCTGGCGCTGGATTACCCTGGAACTGAGCCCCCGCATAAACACCGAAGCGAGAAACAACAGATGGACCCGTTTGGCGTTCGAGCGTTACAAACTCAGAAAGAGGAATGCGCTCACCATTGCCACCACGTACATAAACGCTGCTCACATCATCGGGCGTTTTACGGAATTTATCTTCATTCTGTAAATAGACCTGGAAGTTACGGTTTTGGTAGCTAAAGAAGTTAACAAAACCATTACCGAAGGTGTTGGCTAGCGCCGAGTTGATATTCTCAAGGGCGACACCATAGCTCAGCGCTTTTTGCTGATCTATTTCCGCACGGTAAGAAGGCACATTGACGTTAAACGTTGTAAAAACGCGGCTTAATGCCGGGTGCTGGTTAGCCGCCTGCATAATTTGCAATGACGCTTGATACAACTCGCGAGGTGACGAGCCTTCAAAAGATTGCAAATAACCGGTGAAACCACCCGTTGTTGAAAGCCCCATGATCGGCGGTACGTTAAACGCCATCGCAGAACCACCATCAATGCTCGCCCCCAACTGCATAATACGGCCAACCAACTCATTAGCCGTTAAGTCACGTTCTGCCCAGGTTTTCATGTTGATAAACATAATGCCCCGTGCAGTATTGACCGCACTCGACAGAATGTCGTATCCCGCGACAGCAGAGGAGTACTCAACGCCCGGAATGGCTTCTATCTGTGAGCTAAGCTCATTCATATAGGCTTGGGTTCGGCTAAGCGACGCAGCATCGGGCAATGAAACGCTAACCAGCACGATACCTTGGTCAGTTTCCGGCACAAGTGTGGAAGGCGTATTTGCATAGAGCCAGTAAGAACCGGCCCCCACCGCCACAGTCAGCGCAAGCGCTAACACCCAGAAACGCACCAGCTTTTTCACAAACCACATATAAACGGCGGTAAAACCAGCGAAGAAGCGGTCAAACAGGCGCAGCGGCGTGGTAATCGCACGCCGGAACGCGGACTGTTTCGTTTTATGCAGGTTATGCTTAATGAAGATGGCCGACAGCGCAGGGGTGAACGTCAGTGCCATCAGCGCCGATAGCGCCACCGATATCGCCACGGTAATCGCAAACTGCTGATAAATTTGGCCGGTAAAACCGCCCAGGAACGCCACGGGTACAAACACCGCCGCCATAATCAGCGATGTGGCAATAACCGGGCCACCCACCTCTTTCATCGCGCGGATAGTGGCATCACGAACCGTAATATCGTCCTCTTCGCTCAATACCCGTTCAACGTTCTCCACCACCAGAATCGCATCATCCACCACGATGCCTATCGACAGCACCAGAGCGAAAAGCGTTAGAAGGTTGATTGAGAAGCCAAACAAGTAAAAACCAGCAAAGGTACCGATAACCGAGACCGGCACGACCGACATAGCAATGACCGTAAAGCGCCAGTTCTGCAAGAAGATGAACAGAATCACGATAACGATCAGGAACGCTTCAATAAACGTATGCAGAACGGTTTCTACCGAGGCATCAATAAACAGCGTGGTGTCGTAAGGCGTTACATACTCAAGCCCTGGCGGAAAACGCCCCGATAGTTCTTCCATCGTGGCACGCACTGCTTCAGCGGTTTCCAGTGCGTTTGCACCCGGCTGCTGGTTGATGATGATCGGCGTCATTGTGGCGCCGTTTAAGCGTGCATCAACACCATAGAACGAAGCGCCTAGTTCAATACGTGCTACGTCCTCGAGACGCAGCGAAGAGCCGTCAGGATTCGTACGCAGATAGATATTGCGGAAATCATCGGTTCCCGATAAACGCCCACCGGCGGTAATTGTATAGGTATAAGCACGCGGTTCGCTTTGCGGTGTTGCCGCTAAGTTACCTGCGGGAATTTCGGTATTCTGCGCGCGAATAGCACTGGCCACCTCACTGGGCGTGAGGTCATACTGAGCCAGCTTGTCAGGGTCCATCCACACCCGCATCGCAAACTCACCACCGCCTAACACTTCGGCATTCCCTACGCCGGGCACTTGGCGTAGCTCATCCAAGATATTAAGCGTGGCGTAGTTCTGCATGTAGATTTTGTTGTAGTCACCGCTAGGAGACGTCAAGGCAACAAGCATCAGAATAGAGTCAGAGCGTAACTCAACCGTCACCCCTTGAGACTGAACCGCCTCAGGTAACTGCGAAAGCGCGCCCTGCACTCGGTTATTGACATTGATGGTGTTGATATCACCATCAGTGCCAATGTTAAACGCAACACTCAGGCTCATAAGACCATTATCAGCGCTGTTTGAGGTCATATATAGCATGTCCTCAACACCATTGATGGCCTCAGCAAGCGGTGCCGCGACGGTTTGCGCAACCGTCTCAGCATCTGCCCCGGGGAACTGAGCCTGAACGGACACAGTGGGAGGTACAACGCTGGGATACTGCTCTATCGGCAGTATTCGCATCGCCATCGTACCTACCAGCGTCAAGATAATCGCCAAAACGGTGGCGAAAATCGGTCGGCTGATAAAGAAGTTGGAAAAGTTCATTATTGCGCGCCCTCTTCCCCTTCAGCGGGCTGTGCGTCAGCCGCCCCATCCTGCATTGCCTCTGCCTGCCCGGCTTCTTGCTGGGCGTCTTCCTGCTCAGCTTCTGCGACGATGTCGGCAGCGTTACCTTCAAATGGCTGGGGGTCAATTAGCATTCCTGGCTCCAGACCAGCGGGGTCGCCTACGATGACACGCTCGCCAGCAGTCAGGCCATCATGAATGATTTGCCATGGGCCAGCCACTTCACCGAGTTGAACCGTGCGCTCGCGCGCTTTATTTTCATCATCGACAATAAAGACCCGCGGTCCCATTAACCCTTGAGTAACGGCAATTTCTGGTACGGCCAGTACATCAAAACGCTTCAAGCCTTCAACACGAACCCGGACAAACTGACCAGGCAATACCGCGCCATCAGGATTTGCGAACGCTGCTGACGCCTGCACCGTACTGGTGCCGCTATCAACACGAGAACCCAGGAAGCTCAAACGACCTTCAAGCTCAGCGCTGTCGTCACCATACTGTCCTGGCACACTCAAACGCGCGGTTATGTCTGATGCGCTACCACTCTCACCCAGCTGTCGACGCAGCTCAAAAGCATCGCGCTGAGGTAGTTGAAAACGCACTTCAAGAGGATCAAGCGGCGTAATAGTGGCTAACTCAGTTCCTGGCGTCACCAAATTACCAACGTTTATCTGACTTAAACTGATCATGCCAGACACCGGTGCGGTGACGTTTGAATAGCCTAAATCAAGATTAGCACTGGTTAACGCAGCATCGGCTTGAGCGACACTTGCTTGGGCAACGCGCTGGTCAGCTAGTGCTTGGTCATACTGCTGACGACTGACCGAGTTTTGGCTCAGCAACTGCTCAAAACGCTGCGCATCACGCTGGGCACGGGCCAGTTCAGCGCGCGCACTTTGCAAGTCGGCCTCACGCTGGTTAACGGTTGCTTGGTAGAGATCTGGCTCGATGGTATAGAGTCGGTCCCCCTGCTCTACCAGTTGCCCTGGCTCAAAATGGCGCTCTTCAAGAAACCCGTTCACCCGTGCCACAAGCGTGACTTCACTGTCGCTGCGCAGCAGTGATGGGTAGGATTTATTCAGAGGAATATCCTGGCGGGTTATTTCAGCTACTTCTACCGCATGAGGCGGAGCTTCCTGCTGCCCAGCCTGCTGTTGCTGAGGTTGCTCCTGGCCGCATGCGGCTAGCGCCAATGCAGCTATCAGCGTCACTAGACTCGCTCTACCTGAGTGAATCGTTTTCTTCATACGTTGGTTTCCCATTAATCTTTTCAACATTGACGGATAGCAGCACAGCGAGAGGTTGGTTAATGTGTTAGAAAACTAACAACTCGCTAGCTTACGCACCCGGCGTGGGTGGAGCGCCAATATCCATAGCCCTCTGGTAGGCGTCGGGGTCGCCACCCTCAGGCAGAGTGAAGTTCACCTCATCTCCCGTTAGCCACGCATTGACGTCTTCAATCGCCTCAACGTCTAACAGACCCGCCTGCTGGCGCAGTGAGAGCAAATTAACCACATAGTCATAACGCGCTTCGGCATAGTTAGCGATAGCGTTATAGAGGCTTTGTTCAGCGTTCAACACGTCCACGATATTACGTGTGCCTACTTCATAACCGGCACGGGTAGCTTCTAAAGCACTACGGTTAGAAACGATGGCCTGCTGGCGAGCCTCAACGGTATCGACGTTGTTGCTAACCTGGGTATAGAGCGAACGCACTTGTTGGATGGTAGTACGGCGTTGGGACTCGAAATCGTATTGGCTACTTTCAAGCTGGAAGGTACCTTGGCGAATACGGGCGCTGGTGGTGCCACCGGTATAGATAGGTAAGTTCGCCGAGACACCCACTTGGCTTGACGTGTTGTAGCCACTCACCAAATCACTATCGCTATCCGAGTACTGGTAGTTAGCAAATGCCTGAACCGTCGGCATACGTCCAGCACGCGCCAGCTCGACGCCTACGCGGGAAAGCTCAATGCCTGCCTGCTGCGCTAATACCTGCGGGTTACGCTCAATGGCTTGCTCTACCCAATAGTTACGATCCGTAGGGGTTGGCAGGGCAATCGGCATACTATCGCCTAACGCGTCGATACTGGCGTAACGTTGCCCCGTCAGCTGTTCAAGCACCTCAAATGCCACCTGAAGATTACTCTCTGCTGCTATGCGATCAGCGCGGGATTGATCAAAGCTCGCCCGTGCTTCCTCTACTTCAGTGATAGCAATGAGACCTACTTCAAACTGCTCTCGAGCCTGCTCAAGCTGGCGGCCAATCGCACGCTCTTGAGCTAAACGCGCCTCGAGCACTTCGTGGGCACGCAAAATATCGAAATAAGCGCTCGCGACATCAATCAGCAACTGCTGCTCAGTGGCGGCCAATAAGTACACTTGTTGATCAATCTGACGTTCAGCCTGATTCACTTCCTCACGTGTGACAGCATTGAAGAGTGCCTGGGTCGCCTCAAGTGTTAATGACGCGGTGTTGTAGCGATCATCGCTGACACCCGCCGCATTAGAACCGGCACCAGCGCTCTGCCCAACTCTAGAGGAGGACTGGCTTTCGTACTGCTGGTTATGGACGACATTGCCGGAGGCATTTACCTGAGGCAACAGCGCGCCACTTGCCACATCGCTTGCCGCTTCAACACTTGAAAATTCAGCACGTGCAGAGGCCAAGGCAGCGTTGTTATTAAGCGCATCGCGAGTGATATTGACTAAATCTGCCGCTTGAGCGGGCAGGACGAAAGAAGATGTCAGCACTGCTAATAGCAGGGGACGAAAAGGGGCATTGACTGCCCAGTGTGCCAGTCGCATGGGATTGCCTCTAGGTGTCAACGTAGGGTGACGATAATGATAGCCATTCTGAAGGGTGGCATTATAGTTACATTCATGTATGTATGCTAGGCTTGAACTTAACCTAAATATATGAACAGCGTCACGTATAGATAACCGTACTACACAAGACTCTCTATTACCTTAGTCCAAAGCTCCATGAGCTTGCAGCTTTTTAGCGCTCCTTTACCCACTCGAATCTTAAGTGAACCATGTTACAGCTAATGTAATTACACGCTAACTAAAGTGAGCGCTTGAGTCTCTCAACAACATGCGGCAGTGATTGGCAATCCAAACAGATAGCTAATAAAGCGAGAAAATCAGCACCATCACCACTATTGCTCCGCCAAACGCTGCCCCATTAACTCTCAAAAGCTTCCAATACTGCCACGCAGCGTTCAACGGCACTGTGATACCCTGAACCAAATAACAGCAGATGGTTAAGCAATGGATAAAGCTGAAACAACGCTTCGCGTCTTGGCCAGTCGGTTGGCTTATCGCCGTTCCAGTAAGCATCAAAAAAAGGTGCGCTAGGCGATCCAAACAGGGTCAGCATGGCCAAATCAACGTCGGGATAATGGCGATAAACAGCAGGATCGATCAGTGCCGGCCCTCTAGTGGTTGTCAGCACATTACCCGACCATAGATCACCATGAATAAGGCTGGCAGACGAATCTGGCAGCCATGTTTCTAGTTGCTCTGCTTGGTGTTCAACACGGCGTCGCAACGCGCCATTCAGCAGGCCCTGCTGATAACAAGCTTGAGTAAGAGGCAGTAGACGCCGTTCGCGCTGAAACGCACGGCCATCTGCCAGCGGGGAGTTGGGTTGGGGCGTACGCCCACACGCATTGTCCTGATGCCAGCCATGGGCATCACCTATCACACCATGCAACTCACGCAGCCCTTCGCCTAAAGCGACGCTACTTTGGGTGTTTGCGGGTTGGGTATCGAGTGACTCTATCACCAGCCACCCCATCGTCTCTCCTAGCACCTCAGGTATCACTAATGACGTACCCGCCCCCTTGAGCGCGCGAAGCCCTTCTGCTTCGCCAAGCAATCGCGCGGAATCGTCGTGTTTGATAACGACTTGCCCTTGACGAGTAGTCAAGGCGTAAACAGCGGCTATATCACCCCCCACTGAGTGGCTGCAGCTTATCAGTGGGGGTTAATCCCAGCGTATCTAGCAGATCGCGCAAAACGGCATCCATGACTCTCTCCACTCAAGGCGCGTGTACTCTCCGCATCTCTCCTTAAACGGTACAAGGCAAAGCAATATCTTTCTAGGCAATCCGCATTATTAAACGTTATGACGCTGAGCAAGCGCCTCGCGATAACGCTGATAAATCACCTCATAAGCAGAAACACGCTTAGCGTCAGGGTCGGCAAGGGAAGCGGCATCCAGGTGCACCAAGCGCTCACAAAGCGATGCCAAGGTCACACCCTCCTGATGTAAGTCGCACCAAGCCGCTTGAATAGCCGCCCCTAACGCGGCGGCATCGGTAATCTCTGGGCAGATTACCTGGGTATTAGTAATGTCAGCCACCATTTGCCGCCAGACTGGGCTCTTGGCACCGCCGCCAATCAGCCTAATCTGGCTGGTGCCGTCAGCTAGATCACCTAATAGTTCCAAGCCATAGCGCAGGCCAAAAGTAGCGCCTTCCATCACCCCTCGGCAGAGGTTAGCTTGAGTCATATTAAGGCTGGTCAAACCAAGAAAATCACCCGTCGCATTGGGCAGCATCGGCACCCGTTCGCCGTTAAAAAACGGCAGTACAATCACTCCCTCGGCCCCAATCGGCGAGCTGGCAACCTGGTCGCCAAAGGCGGCTAAATCCAGCCCAAACAGCTCACGCACGCGAGTAGTCGCAGAGGTAACGTTCATCGTGCAGATTAACGGCAGCCAGCCACCGTGGCTGGCACAGAAGCTGGCCACCATGGCGCTATCGCACACCACCGAATTAGGTGAATAAGCGCACACCGTGCCGGAGGTTCCTAAACTAAGCGTCACCAGCCCCTGAGTAATATTACCGGTGCCAATTGCGCCTAACATGTTGTCGCCGCCGCCAGAAGACACCACCACATCATCATGAAGCCCCAACTCTTGCGCCACTAGCGGGCGCACTCGCCCTGCTGGCTCGTGCGCCTGGATAAGGCGAGGTAGCACACGGTCAGGGTCAAGTTCCGGCGCAATGGCTGCAAATACCTCTTTCTGCCAGCATTGGGCACGGGTATCAAAATAACCGGTGCCCGACGCATCACCCGCCTCAGTGACCCGCTCACCGGTCAGCCAGAAGTTGAGGTAGTCGTGGGGCAGTAGCAGAGTGGCTATACGCTGGTAGGCGTCAGGGTGATGCTCCCGCAGCCACGCCACTTTAGATGCGGTATAGCCAGTCTGTAACACCAGACCAAGCTTCTCCAGGCAGCCCGCTTCACCGCCAAGTCGGTCGACTAAATCGCTGTTTTGAGCACTGGTTTCGGTATCGCACCACAGTTTGGCGGGATACACCGGCACACCATCCGCATCCAGTGCCACCATGCCGTGCTGCTGTCCGGAAACGCCAATCCCCCGCACCTGCTTGGCATCAATACCAGCATGCTCAAGTGCTTGAAAAAAAGCTCCTTTGAGCGCTGCCAGCCACTCTGCTGGCGCCTGTTCCCGGCGGCCATGCTCTCCCTCGTCTAGGCTATGGGGACGACTGCCTTCACCCAGGATGACGCCACGCTCCACATCTACCACCACAACTTTGGTACTCTGTGTACCGCAATCTACCCCGATATACATCACAACGTTCCTTTGGACGCGACCAGAGCCTCAAGAGTAGCCCGTGCTCCCCGTTCATGCAGCGACGTCAATGACTTTAGGTAAGCGTTTAGAAAGCGAGGCTGGTCAGCCAAGTCGCCAAACAGCTCGCGGTTCTCGACAAACGCAGCGGGGTTCGTGCGGTTGTTAGTGGCAATAGCCATCAATGGCTCACGCAGACGGTCCACAATATCGATAGCTTCTCCCTGCTCATCGACGCCTTCAGCGTAACGTGCCCAGCTGGCGACCACGGCGGCGCTGCGCTTAATCTCACCTCCCAGGGCAAGTTGCTGGCGAATGACAGGCACGAGCCATTTGGGAATGCGATCAGAGCTTTCAGCACAGAGTCGTGCCAGAGTGTCTTTAATTTGCGGGTTGGCGAAGCGTTCAATCAGGGTCAGCCGATAGGTTTCTAAATCTACCCCTGGCACTGGCGCCAGCGTAGGCGTGCCCTCTTCACGCATATAGCCCAGCAAAAACTCGACAAACAGCGGGTCTTGGCAAACTTCATGGGCATAGCGGTAGCCTGCCAAGTAGCCGAAGTAAGCAAGCGCCTGATGACTGGCATTGAGCAGTCGAAGCTTCATCAGCTCATAAGGCTCTACATCATCGACAAGTTGCACGCCTACTTTCTCAAGCGCCGGGCGACCCAAGGGAAAGTGATCTTCCAACACCCATTGGGTGAAGGGCTCGCATACCACTGGCCAGGCATCTTCTACATCAAACCGCTGGGCCAGCTCGTCAATATCCGTAGGCGCTGTCACTGGTGTGATGCGATCCACCATGGCATTGGGAAACGCCACTTCGGCAGCTAGCCAGTCGCCAAGCCCTGCGCTGCGTGCACGGGCGTAGGCACTGAACATGCGTTTAGCCACGTCACCGTTACCTTGAATATTGTCGCAGGACATCACCGTAAAAGGTGCAATGCCTCGCGCCCGGCGGCGAACCAGAGCTTCCACCACTAAGCCAAAGCTGGTGGAAGGCTGCTCTGGGTGGGCGAGATCATCACGTACCTGTGGAGAATCCAGATTGAATTCTCCAGTCACTGGATGGAAGTTGTAGCCACCTTCCGTCACGGTGAGCGACACAATCTTGATGGCGGGATCGGCCATTTTTTCGATCACCGCTTCGGGGTCTTCTGGCGCAAACAGGTAATCCACCATACTGCCGATCACACGGGGCTGATACTCGCCGTCGGGGTGTTTCACCACGAGCGTATAGAGATAGTCTTGCGCAGCAAGGGCCTGCTGCATACGCTTATCGCCGGGCATTACTCCCACCCCCACAATGCCCCACTCAAGCGCCTCACCCTGGTTCATTAGTGCGTCTAGGTACATCGCTTGATGAGCACGATGAAAACCACCGACGCCAATATGCACGATGCCTGGCGTCACGGCCTGCCGATCATAAGTAGGCGTCTCAACCGCCGCACTGAGAGCACCCATGTTGTGATTATTAAGCTGAGTCATCGTCACTCTCCGGGTCATTTGTTAGCCACGCCGCGCCCTAGCGCCAGCGCTGGTCAGGTGGCACGCTGCCGTTTTTTACAAGTTCAGCGTTAAGCATGTCTTTTTGATGAGCGCGCTCGAGAGCGCCGATATGGTCTTGGCCCATGCACAGCCAGCGATTCACCAACCGCTCAACCAGTACGGCATCGTCCACATCGATAAACAGCGTCCAGTCGAACAGCTTGTGCAGCGCCCGCCAGGGTTCTTGATCCAGCAGTAGGTAATTACCTTCCACAATCACAATGCGCTGCGCTGGAGTAATCAACCGCCCCCCGGCTCGAGCAAGATCCAGCGGACGGTCAAACACCGGCACCGCTACCGGTTGATCTGCGCGACGAATGCGCGCTAAATCATGATGTAAGCCATCGACATCGAAGGTGTGCGGCGCGCCTTTCACCGGCAGTTGCTCATCACCTAGCACGGCGTTATCGAAGTGGTAGCCATCCATCGGCACCACGGCTGCCTGCCCTGGCCGCTGCTGATTAATCGCATCGCATAACAGCGCGCTGCGATAAGACTTACCTGCCCCGGGGGGCCCCGCCAGGGCAACCATAAAGCGCGTTTTGCCTTCGGCGGCATCCAACAGTTGGTGGCTTAACGAAACAAGATCAGGGGTCATAGGCGTCTCAACTCATCCAGTTGCCACCATCGACGTTGAGCGTCTGGGCAACGATGTAGTCACTATCCTGACTAGCAAGAAACACGGCGGCCCCCGTGTGGTCTTCCGGCAATCCCATACGCCCAAAGGGCACAGACTCGCCAACCAAACGCTTTTTCTCGCCCAGCGGGCGGTTCTCATAGCGTGCAAACAGTGCATCGACTTCTTCCCACATCGGCGTATCCACTACCCCCGGTGCAATGCCGTTCACGTTAATACGGTGCTTGATCAAATCCAGCCCACAGGACTGGGTCAGGCTAATCACAGCGGCTTTACTCGCACAGTAAACGCTGACGAGTGGCTCGCCCCGTCGGCCTGCCTGAGACGACATATTAATAATTTTGCCCCCTTGGCCTTGTGCCACCATGGCGCGAGCCACGATCTGCAGGGTAAAAAACAGCCCCTTGGCATTCACCGCAAACTGCTTGTCAAAGCTGGCCTCTGTCACCTCGAGCACCGGTGCCATATCAAACACCGCGGCGTTATTGACTAAAATATCGATCCCACCAAATCGCTCGGTAACGCGCTCCACCATGGCGTTGATAGAGGCTTGATCGCACACGTTCAGCACGACACCCATCACGCGCTCGGCACCAGCGTCTTGTTGCAGCGTGGCGAGCGCATCGTCAATGGCGTTGGCATCGATGTCGGCCACAATGACCTTCGCCCCTTCGGCGAGGTAGCGCTGAGCAATGGCTAAACCGATACCACGGGCACCGCCAGTAATGACGGCGCGTTTATTGAGCAGTTTCATTGTTATCTTGTCCTTGCAAATGGGATTGCCACTCGTCTACTAAAGCGTGAAGTCCGCGCATATGGGGCAAAATTCGCCAAGCGCCCGCCGCCAGTAGCCGTGAAGACTGCTGTTCATCTATATGACTTGCCCCTACAAAACCAATCACTCGCATGCCTGCAGCATAAGCAGCGGTCACTCCTGCCACGCTATCTTCTACCACCAGGCAGCGGCTGGGTGGGCAGCCAAGAGAACTGGCCGCTAAGTGATAAATAGCGGGGTCCGGCTTGGGGTTTTCGACCTGCTCGGCGGTGAAAATCGGCACATCGCCTAGCGCGCCGTTCAGTTGGGTAGTAACGAGCGATGCCAGCACTCGGCAACGGCGGCTGTTCGAGACCACAGCCTTGGGTAAGTCGATCCCGCTGATGGCTGCATGCGCCCCCGCAATGGCGGTTAATTCCCTCGCCAAGCGCGCCTCTATGGCGCTATCGATCAGTTCAGCGGCATGGGGCGGCAACAAGTGGCGACTTAGCTGTTCCAGGTGCTCGAGGATATTGGCCGTCGTCATGCCCAGGGCTTGGCTGAGCAACGTCGGGATATCCAGATCCGGTAGCCACTGCCCAAGGTGGGTTTCAAGAGTCTCTTCAGCGAGTGCTTCGCTATCCACCAGAACGCCGTCACAATCAAAAATCAGCGCTTTCATACCTGCTCCCCCGGAGAGGCAGATTCCGTAGCCGCGCGATTATCTTGGCGGGTCAGCCCCGCTAACGGGTGCTGCTGCAAGCTAGGTAGGGCTAGCCCGTCTGCGTCAAACAGATGGGCGCGCTCGGGGGCAAAACCAAAACGCACGCTATCGTTGACCCGGTAGGCCACATCGCCATCAGCCATAATAGTGATCAACTCATCGTCCATTTGAACGTAGAGCGAGGTTTGACCGCCGAGGCGCTCAAGCACTTTGATCTGCCCACTCAGCGGCCCCTGTTCATCAAGGACCAAGTGTTCTGGGCGAACACCCAGCTCAAGAGTGGCGTTAGCATCCAAGTGTGCACCATCGACCGGCACGCTGCGCTCACCGCCGCCGGGCAGACGAATCGCTACGCCTTCAGGCGTTACGCCGGTCAACGTCACCAGTAGAAAGTTCATTTTCGGTGAGCCAATAAAGCCCGCCACAAAGCGATTGCGCGGATGGTGGTAGAGCGCCATTGGCGAGCCCACCTGCTCCACCACGCCATCGTGTAGCACAACGATTTTATCGGCCATGGTCATGGCTTCTATCTGATCGTGGGTGACGTAAATCATCGTGGCATCTAGTTCTTCATGCAGCCGTGCCAGCTCAATACGCATCTGCACCCGCAGCGCCGCATCCAAATTGGAGAGCGGTTCGTCAAACAAGAAGATGCTGGGATTACGCACAATCGCCCGGCCAATCGCCACCCGCTGGCGCTGTCCACCGGAGAGCGCTTTAGGCTTACGATCTAACAGCGGCTCCAGCTGCAGAATTTTGGCCGCCTCCAGCACTTTGGCGCGGCGCTCCTCTTTGGGTACCCCAGCGAGGCGCATGCTGAAGCCCATGTTGCCCTCAACCGTCATGTGCGGGTATAGCGCATAACTCTGGAATACCATGGCCAAGCCGCGGTCGGCGGGGCCCACATCGTTTATTCGCTTACCATCGATCAGAATGTCGCCGTCGCTTGCACTCTCCAAGCCCGCGATCATGCGCATCAGCGTAGATTTGCCACAGCCCGAAGGGCCAACAAACACCACGAACTCGCGGTCGTTCACCTCGAGATCAATGCCTTTGATGACCTTGGTGTCGCCAAACTGTTTGATAATGTTCTTCAGTTGTAAGGTTGCCATGGGGAACTCCTTTACTTGACGGCGCCAAAGGTCAGGCCGCGCACCATTTGTTTTTGGGTCATCCAGCCGAGGATCAGGATGGGGGCGATTGCCATGGTGGAAGCCGCTGAAAGCTTGGCCCAGAATAGCCCTTCAGGGCTTGAGAACGAGGCAATATACGCGGTCAGCGGTGCCGCTTTCGACGAGGTTAAGTTGAGACTCCAGAACGCTTCGTTCCAGCTCAAAATCACTGAGAGCAGCCCAGTAGAGGCGATGCCCGGCAACGTTAGCGGCAGCAGCAGGAAAAACACCTCCTGCAGAGTGGACGCGCCGTCCATCCTGCCGGCTTCCAGAATGTCTTTGGGCATATCCTTGAAGAAGGTGTAGAGCATCCACACCACAATGGGCAGGTTCATCAGGGTATAAATAATGATTAGCCCGGTACGGGTATCCAACAGCCCCACATCGCGGAAAATCAAATAGATAGGCACCAAGACACCGACAGGTGGCAGCATTTTGGTAGACAGCATCCAAAGCAGCGTGCCCTTGGTTCGCTTAGTGGGCAAAAAGGCCATGGCATACGCCGATGGAATGGCAATCAGCAGTGCTAAAAAGGTCGAGCCAAATGCCACGACGACGCTATTTAGCGCAAAACGCGCATAGCCCGAGCGTGCTTGAACGGCTTGATAGCTCTCAAGGGTGGGGGAAAAGATAAAGCTTGGATCTGCAATCGCTGCCGTTTCGGTTTTAAACCCGGTCAGCACCATCCACAGGATGGGAAAAAAGATAATCAGAGCAATCGACCAGCCCACTAGGGTTAAGACCAGTTGCCTGATGGGCAACGAGCGAGCGTTAGCTGGCGCGACGCTATTACGATGAAGTGTCATTGAAATGCTCCCAAGACGCCCTGTCACCGGGGTTAGTCTTCTAAGTTCTTAGCGACCATACGGACAAGGAAAATCGCGACGATATTGGCGAGAATGATGGCGATCACCCCACCCGCTGAGGCCAAGCCCACATCGAAATCCAGCAGCGCTTGGATATAGATCAAATAGGCTAAGTTAGTGGTCGCGAGTCCCGGCCCGCCGGAGGTGGTGACAAAAATCTCGGCAAAAATCGTCAGCAAGAAGATCATTTCAATCATGATCACTACGCTAATGGCACGCTTTAGGTGCGGCAGCGTAATGAAGAAGAAAATCGCCAGTGGACCAGCCCCATCCATACGCGCTGCTTCCACTTGGTCTTCATCCAGTGACTGCATGGCGGTGAGCAGGATCAATAGTGCAAACGGCAGCCACTGCCACGACACAATAATGATGATGGAGGTCAGCGGTAGCGATGAGAACCAGTCCAATGCTGGCAGCCCTAGCGACTGCGCCAGCCACGCTAATACCCCATTAGAGGGATGCATCATCATGTTTTTCCATACCAGCGCGCTCACCGTTGGCATGACAAAGAAGGGAGAAATCGCCAGCACGCGGGCGATGCCACGCCCGGTAAACTCTTGCTGGAACAGCACCGCGAGCAGCGTGCCGCCCACCACCGTAACTACCAGTACCGACCCTACCAGCAACAGGGTGGTGCCCATCGCCGACCACAAGGCAGGGTCAGTCAGCAAGTATTCATAGTTTTCCAGCCCGGCGAAGCCGGTCATCCCGGGCATGAGTAAGTTATAGCGCTGAAAAGAGAACCAGATCGTCATGCCCAGGGGCACGATCATCCAGAGCAGCAGCAGCGATACCGCGGGCGCTTGAAGCGAAAGCGTTCTTAGCCCGCCGACCGTTCGGCCGGAAGCACGTGTTCTATTCATGGAAATACCTGCAAGAAAACAGACCTGCTAGAACCACTGAAATACGACTGCCCATGACTGGGCAGACGCAAGAGTGCATTAACGTTCGATGTAGCCAGCCCGCTGCATGGTGCGCTCGGTGGCTCGCTGAGCGCTATCAAGCGCCTGAGTTACTGAGGTGTCACCGGTCAGGGCGGCGGCAATCGTTTGGCCCACTTGTGTTCCAATCGACTGGAACTCTGGAATACCAACAAACTGAACGCCGATATAGGGGGTTGGCTCTAGGCTGGAGTCGGTAGGATCAGCTTCCTGTATGGCGTTAAGCACAAAATCGGCAAATGGCGCGGCATCAACGTACTGCTCGTTGGCATAGGTCGACTCACGAGTCCCCGGCGGTACGCTGGTCCAGCCGTTCGTTTCACCAACAAGCTCGATGTACTCCTGTGAAGTCGCCCAGGTAATGAATTCCTGTGCTGCTTCTTTGTGCTCAGAGGAAGCGGGAATCGCCAACGCCCAGGACCACAGCCAATGAGAGCCTTTAGGGGTTTCGGCGATGGGTGCTGGCGCAAAACCTAGCGTACCTGCCACGTCCGACTCGTTTTCATCGTAGAGCTTGCCTGCTGCCGAGGTGGCATCAACCCACATGGCGCAGTTCCCACGAGAAAAGAGCGCTAGGTTTTCGTTGAAGCCGTTGGAGCTGGCTCCGGGCGGACCGTAGTTGCTTAGCAGGTCAACATAGAACGCAATCGCATTGTTCCAGGCCTCGGAGTTAAGCTCCGGGTTCCACTGCTCATCAAACCAGCGGCCACCAAAGGTGTTCACCAGCGTCGAGACAAAGGCCATGTTTTCGCCCCACCCCGGCTTACCGCGCAAGCAAATACCTGCCAGGTTCTCTTCGCTACCGTGTAGCTGCTCGGCCCAGTCGCGCACCTGTTCCCAGGTGGGCTGCGCTGGCATCTCGATACCAGCCTGCTCAAACAGGTCGGTGCGGTAATACATCATGGAGCTTTCCGCATAGAACGGCAGGGCGTGCAGCGTGCCATTTAGGCTTAGGCCATCGCGTACCGATGCCAGCAAATCATCTTCATTGTAGTCATCGGGCAAGTTTTCCAGCGGTTCAAGCCAGCCACGCTCTGCCCAGATGGGCACTTCATAAGTACCGATAGTCATCACATCGAACTGCCCACCACCGGTGGCAATATCCGTGGTCATACGCTGACGCAGCACATTCTCCTCAAGCACGACCCAGTCCAGAGTGATGTCTGGGTGCGCTTGCTCAAAGGCATCGGTCAGGCTCTGCATGATGACCATGTCGTTATTGTTTACCGTGGCAACGGTGATTTCTGTTTGAGCGTGGGCTTGGCCAGCTACCGCAATAGCGGCCGCTAGGGTCGTGACAGGTAAATGACGTGCGAGACGCATACAGCTTTCCTCTTGGCAAATATTGGCATTGTTTTTATCGGCACAGCGATTACTGGAATTGTCGTTATTAGGGCTCTGGTTATTAAGGACTGTGGTTACTGGCAATGTCGCTATTGTCACCGCAGCCAAACTGATCAAATTGATCAAATTGATCAACTGTCGATCAAATGATCGTACGAAAGCCAAAAAAAAGCAAAGCCTACCCTTTTAGACTTTATGCTAATCCATTCAGCTATTTGCATGTTGCACTGCGCTATAAATCATTGAGCAATAGTGTTAACGATTTGTCTCGCCGCAATTTCATCCGTTATCAATCCCTTTAACCAGCCTCCTCGCAATGCTGCCCGTATGGCGGGCGCTTTATCGTGCCCACCCGCTATTGCCACCATAAGATGCTTACCGAACCGCTCTAGAGGCAAACTGGTCACTCGCCGTGTTATTGAGCAATCAATCACTTCTCCCTGGTCGTTAAGCGGCCAGCCCAGCAACTCACCTACTGCTTTAAGGCTTAATAGCTCATCTAGCTCACTTTCGCTGATGAAGTGGTCTTGAAACAGCGTGGCTTGCCGGTCAATTCTGCCGACTCCAATAAAGGCAGCTTCAGATTCTCTCGCCACATCGGCAATCGCCTTAAACAGGCGCTGTGTCAGCATGGCCTCTTTCTCGACTAACGACTCCGCTACCACGGGTGCAGGTAGTAAAAAGCGCTCGCCACCCGTTTTATCCGCCAGCAGCATGACCGCGTCGTAGCGGTTAGCCGAACCATCCCTGGCAACATTCCCTACCAGAGAAACAAAGCGATGTTGGGGCCGCTCAATACGGCTAAGAGCCTCTACCGCAGCCCGAACCGAGCGCCCAGTCCCCAAAGACAGCGTTAATGGATCGCTGCGCTCCACCAAACGAGCCATCCGTTCAGCACCTGCAACAGCTAAATAATACGCAGCACTTTCAGGAGCCTGGCTATCGGCGGGCACAACATCGCAATATGCCAAGCCGAAATGATCGCGAAGCACGCTGCCTAATGTCATACAGGTAGAAATAGGATGGTCAATATGGACCTTCACCAACCCTTCTTGCCTTGCGAGCGCTAACAGGCGCTGGACACCGGGTCGAGAAACCCCTAATTGGTTGGCAATTTCATCCTGAGTCATACCGCCGACATAAGACATCCAAGCAGCTCTGGCCGCCTGATCAAGCTTCACCTCAAACTTATCCATTGACACACTCACTGCCCTATAATTTGAAATATTGTCGCACAACGCCTTCACTAGGGCTCTTGCGCCATGGTTTATTAATAAGGATAAAGATGACTATGTACAAGCTTGCTTTTTTTGTTCCCGTTGAAGATGCCGAGAGTGTTAAAGAAGCGGTCTTTGAAACAGGCGCTGGCCGACTTGGTGATTATGAGGCCTGCTGTTTTCAAACCCGCGGTACCGGCCAGTTCCGCCCACTAGAGGGCGCGCACCCTCATATTGGACACGTAGGGTCACTGGAAACTGTCGAAGAAGTGAAGGTTGAACTTGTTTGCCGCGATGAGTATATACGGGCAGCGATTGCGGCATTGAAGTTAGCCCACCCCTATGAAGAGGTGGCCTATGATGTTTGGCAATTGGCCGACCTGTAATTCAGCAATACAAGGCTTTAATAGATCACCTTGCTAGCCACGCCTAAACAGCAATATAACTTAGGCACTGCCAAAATATCGCTCCCTATCTTCAGGGGTAATTGAGCTGATATGCAGCGGGTAGTGGGCATTTTTACTGTCTTCATAAAAGTGCTGTAACGTGCGCTCAATCGTTGGAAAAGCAAGCTCGTCCCAAGGAATTTCATGCTCTTCGAACAGCGCAACTTCCAAGCTTTCAGGGCCTGCGCTAAAGCCACCGAGAAGCTCTGCACGAAAAATCATATACACTTGATTGATATGAGGCAGGTCAATAAGCGTGTATAACCCCTCCAGCTTGACCTCTGCAACGGCCTCCTCCCAGGTCTCGCGTGCGGCGGCCTGCTGAGTGGTTTCGGCGTTTTCCATATAGCCCGCGGGGAGTGTCCAATACCCTTTACGCGGAGAAATCGCCCGTTTACACAGCAATATTTTATCGTCAATCACCGGCAGCGTCCCCGCCACAATACGCGGGTTCTGGTAATGAATAGTGCCACAGGCATCGCATAAATAGCGCGAACGGTCATCGCCTTCAGGAACAGCAAAACGGACTTTTTCACCACACTGACTACAAAAATTCATCGCGTTTCTCTACGGCTGATGGGGCAAGGCTTTAACGTACTTGACGTCAATAACCGCTGCTGGGTAAAAGAGAACAAAGTAAATGGAAGCCCTATGTTAGAGAAACTGCGCAAACAACTGCAACAGCACTCCCCCCAACGGCTAGACCACGTTGTAATGCCCGAGGCTGCCGTGCTAATGCCTATTGTTGAGCGTCCATCGCCCACACTGCTGTTTACACGGCGAGCGAGCCATCTCAGCACTCACAGTGGCCAAGTCGCGTTTCCCGGCGGCAAACGCGAGGCCTGCGATGTCGACCTCTATGCTACGGCTCTTCGCGAGGCACAAGAAGAGATTGCGCTAGCGCCTTCCCTTGTACAACCCTTGGGAAGGTTATCAGACGTTATTTCGCTACATGGCATCCGAGTCACGCCATGGGTCGGCATTATTCCGCCAGATTTACCGTTAGTAGCAGATCCCTCAGAATTAGACACCATTTTTGAAGTGCCACTCAGCCACTTTCTAGACGACAAGCGCACCCACACCGATGTAATAACGGTAGATGGCGTTGCTCACTACGTACCTAGCTACCATGTCGACGGCCACGTGATCTGGGGGCTTTCTGCCATGATGCTGGTAGAACTACTGGCGGAAGGGTTTGGCATGCCAATTGACCTTTACCAGCGCCCACCAGGGGCGTTACGTCACTATCCTGAGAGAAGCAGCCGCCTACCAAAAGCAGCTCGCATGCCGACTAAGAGAACCATGAAATGATTGCCTCTGCAGCGCCAAACTCGTTACCCAATGGCAATAGCCCTCCAGCGATCAACCCTATCGCCCATATTGCCCTGGTTGATGCGCTTGTTGAGCAAGGCTGGTACGTGGGTAACAACGTGATAGACCTTGATCTTTGCCAAGCGCTGCACCGAGAGCTGCACCATATGGCCGAACACGATGTGCTTGATGAGGCTGGCATTGGCCGCGGCAAAGAACATCATCTTCGCAAAGATATTCGCGGCGATGCCATTCACTGGTTGGATAGAGAAAGCGCAGCCCAGCGTCGCTATCTTGACGCCATGGCAGAACTCCAGCTATCTCTCAATCAAGCGCTTTTCCTGGGGTTGTTTGAGTATGAGGCCCACTTTGCCCACTACCCACCAGGCGCATTTTATCAACGCCACTTAGACAGTTTTCGAGGGCGAGCTAACCGGGTTATTTCAACCGTCGGTTACTTAAATCCTCAGTGGCCCTTAGATGGCGGCGGAGAGATGGTCATTTATCACCCCGACACCCCTTCTCTGGAAGTCGCCCGCGTAGTGCCTGAAGCAGGTACGTTTGCCTGCTTTTTATCCGAAACCATTCCCCACGAGGTGCTGCCAACCCAGCATCCGCGTGCCAGCATTGCTGGCTGGTTTAGGCGTAACGCCTCGCTGGATGGCGTGCTCGACCCGGCGCGTTGAAACACTATGGACACCAGTAACGAAGCCACATTAAGCGCCAGAATCAAAGCCCTAGAAGCGCAAAATGCAGTGCTGGAAGAAGAGAAGCGTCATTATCAGTGGCTGGCAGAAAGTACCACTGACTTGATATCTCGCCATGCCCGCGACGGTACTTTTTTATATGCTTCCCAGGCGGCGCGAGACTTACTAGGGTACGAACCGGAAGAGCTGATTGGCGTATCGGCCTATCAGCTGTTTCATCCTGCTGATCTAAGTGATCTGTTGAACAAATCACCTCGGGTCTACTATCACGACGGTTTTTATCAGCAAACGTATCGCTTTCGGGCTAAGGCAGGTCACTACATCTGGTTTGAAACCACCAGCCGAACCCGCCGAGATGCCGCCACAGGCGAGCTAATTGATATTTTATGCGTCTCTCGGGACGTGAGCCGCCGAGTCCATGCCGAAGCCACAAGAGAGCGTTTAGCACAGGTGGTCGAATCCACTACCGACTACGTACTTTTTTTAGGGCCTAATCAGTATATTTTTAGTGCCAACGAAGCGGCACGGCGCTGTTTTTCACTCCCACGAGATGCCATGCAAGTTGCCCTGTCAGCGCTTTACCCTAGTGACTCGTTGGCACTACTGGAGCAGGTCGTCTTTCCGGCGGTGGAACGCTATGGCTCCTGGAGCGGCGAGCTGGAAATGCTCAGCACAAACGGCTCGGTTCCTGTGCTCAGCGTCGTGCTTACCCACCGCAGCCGCGGGGTAGAACCTGGGCACTTTGCCTTAATTAATCGCGATATTAGCGTGCGTAAAGCTGCCGAAGCCCAGGCACGCCGGCACCAAGAACAAATTGCCCATGCCAACCGGTTAGCCGCCGCCGGAGAGCTTGCGTCTAATATTGCCCATGAACTCAATCAGCCCCTTGGTGCCATCGCCAACTACACCAGTGGCGCCCTTTTGAAAACGACGCATACGCCTAACTTACCCGCCAGCGAACTACAGTTGCCACTGGCCCGTATTGATGAGCAGGTACAGCGTCTTGCCCAACGACTCCGCCATATGCGCAGCTTTGTGCGTAAACGCAGCCACTGTGTCAGGCCCCTAGTACTTGAACACGTCATTGCCGCCGCCTTTCAACTGTGCGACTGGCAGTATAAGCAGGCCTCCGTTCAGCTTATTCAGCAATTACCCCACGGGCTGCCACGTATTTATGCGGACCCTATTGCCCTTGAGCAAGTAATCGTTAACCTATTGCTCAACGCGCTAACCGCGAGCCGTGACTTCCCTGATGCCGATCAGGTCATCGTTGCCGCGCAAAAAAGCGGCAATCGACAGCTGACCCTTAGCGTTGAAGACCAGGGTCCAGGTGTAGCGCCAGACCATCAAGACACCATTTTTGATGCCTTTTTCACCACCCGCGATGAAGGATTGGGAATGGGTTTGGCAATTAGCCGTTCGCTAATCGAGAGCATGGGCGGGGCGCTGACTCTGCGCCCCCAGCAAAACGCGAAAGGCGCATGCTTTGACATCACACTTCGCACAGAAACAGTATGATTGCGCAATCAGTGCATCAACAGGGGCCAGTAATGACCAGCAGTGTTGAACGACAGTCTACCGCCACCATTGCGGTTGTTGATGATGATCAAGCATTGCGTGAATCGCTGGTTTGGCTGCTTGAGTCCGTCGGATTAACCGCTCAAGCGTTTCATGACGGCGAACAATTCTTAGCGAGTCAGCACGATAAACTGGGCGCACTGCTGCTTGATGTTCGCATGCCAGGCATGAGTGGACTGCAAGTGCAGCAGCAGCTGGTTGACCAAGGCGCTACCCTGCCGGTCATTATGATGACAGGGCATGGCGATGTCCCCATGGCAGTGGCTGCACTAAAGAACGGCGCATTTGATTTTATTGAAAAGCCGTTTAACCACCAGCAGCTGATTGACAGCGTGCAACAGGCGTTGGGCAGCGCTCACCAACAGCAGCGCGCTCAGCAGCAGTTGGCAATGCTGCGAACACGTTACCAATCGCTACGCCCGAAAGAGCAGCGCATTGTGATTCATGTAGCAGAAGGAATGACCAGTCGTGAAATTGCCGAGCACATGGAGATTAGCGGTAAAACCGTCGAGGTCTATCGGTTAAGAGCCATGAAGGCCATGCACGCTGCAAATTTGGCAGAGCTGGTGCGGCAAGCGGTGGCGCTGGAGCTCGTTTCCTCGCTCAGCGCCCCCCCTATTGATAGCGAACGGCCTAGCTAAGTGGCACAACCTGGCCATTGGCTTTTTCCAGCACATTACGCACCTGCTCGTAATCAATGCCGTGCTCATCACCCTCGTGAGCCTCAATTAGGCTAACCACCTCTAACAGCGTTTCCATTCCAAAACTCTGTTCATCCGTGGGCGTAAAAGCTTGAACATAGGCATTTTCGTTACTCCCCCAGCCCACCTTAACGGGGCTGTCGATAATGTTTACCTGCGTGCCGACTGGAATACGCCAAAATACCGATTCAATATCTTCTGGGTGCATCCGAATACAGCCACGGCTAGCGCGCATGCCAACACCGTCAGGCTGATTAGTGCCATGAATTAAGTAGCCAGGGATATCCAGCAAAATAGCGTATTGCCCTAATGGATTATCTTCACCAGGAGGAACAACCGCGGGCGCAGGATCACCGCGTTCAGCAGCTTCTTGGCGAATAGATTCGGGTGGATACCATGCCGGATTCTCAAGACGCATGGTGGTCTTAGTAATGCCCAGCGGCGTATTGAACGCATCGCGACCAATTCCAATAGGATACGTCTCTACCCGCGGTGCCTTGCCCTCTTCTACCTCTGGGTAATAGTAAAGCCTAAGCTCAGCAACATTAATCACAATACCCGTACGCGGCTCGTCTGGCAGAATATATTGGCCGGGTATTGTCACCTCAGTACCTTCGCCTGGTATCCAAATACTGGTATCCGGGTTGGCCATGCGAATCTCTTCGTAACCCACATTATGCTCGCGAGCGATGTCGAGCAGGGTATCCTCTTTTTTCGCCGTAACGGTATACACCTCGCCCACCATATTCCCTTCATCAGGGAGCAAAAAGTGGCCTTGGGGTAATTCACTTTCACTGGCAACGGCACTGGATGCAAACAACCAAGCTCCCAAAGCGACACTGCTAGCCCACAATTTTTTAACCTGTCGAAGCGTTTGATACCGTGCGGCAACTGTCATGGGGTCTCCTTTATTATATAGCCCCAAGGCGCTACCTGCTGTTAAGCAAGCCACTGTGGGGCAATTTGCGTACGAATATGAACAAGCGGTCTGAATGGGTCAATTCGACAGACTGTCGCAGCAATCTCAACGACCAACGTGGGTGAGACGTTTCATTGAGAGTGATTTTAACGTTTATTAATAAATCTAACACGCCCTGGTTTGACGCTGATGTCCATTTAATTTGATCTTAACTATGCGTGCTTCATTAGCATTGCTAGACAGTGCATAGCATCTATCTTTCATAAACGCCTTTTCATAAATGCCTAAAGCGGCTATTGCGTACCCAGAAAAAATCATATCGAGTAGGGTGAGGCGTTACCGCCTCATCCCTCTCACAG